>NZ_JAXBME010000026.1 GCF_033963835.1 Cytobacillus sp. IB215665 | reverse complement strand
TTCTAAAGAAAGTGAAAATCGCTCTCTCTTTGACAAGTGAGGATATGATCGAGATATTGGAAGACGCTGGAGTGATCATAACAAAAGGGGAATTAGGTGCCCTATTACGTAAAGAAGGCCATAAAAATTACAAAGTGTGCGGTGATCGGTACGCGCGGAATTTCTTAAAAGGACTAACGATAAGATACAGGGGATAAGACTTGAATTTAGCTTTCTCTTTTTGCGACATCCAGGACAATCACTGGATCCATACTGTATCACATCTCCTTTTAGTGGGAGTAATCAATCTCTTTCTTGTTGAAAAAGGATAAGTTTATTATGTGAAGAAGCCATTATGATGAATCTCTCTCAAAATGGCTTCTATTTGTCTATCTAAGAATATGGACATACAAGAAATATTTGATCCGACTTTATTCCAAAGCTATATTACTTCAATTATATGTCTATTTTAAACGCTTATCATACATAAGTTGAATTTGAACACCATAAGGATCCTGAACAATCCCGTAAGCTTCACTGAAAATATTCTTAGCAAGGGGAGTAATAATTTGAACTCTATCATCGCTTGTTAAATTAGTATAAAAGTTTTGAATTTCTGCTAAGTTTGCACTTTGAATACAAAGCGAAATATTATTACCTACATTGTAATTTTCACTAGGTAGCATTGTTTCTTCAGCAATCATTAGTTTAGTTTTTCCTATTTGAAGTACCGAATGTGAAATATAATCTTTGTTTCCTTTTGTTAAAACAAGTGAATCATCACGTTTTGCCATATCTGAATATGTCACACATAGTAGCTCTTTAGCGTTTAAGTGTTTTTTGTAAAAATTAATTGCTTCATATGCTTTGCCACTCATAGATAAAAAAACTGCAATTTCTAATGTCATTGAAATGACCTCCTTTTATTTTTGACACTTTTAATATACACTTTAAAGGTATCAAATAATGACACCATTTAAGGAGTTAATATGAATAAGTCTGAAAGATTAAATGATATGTTACAATTCATAAATAATAAAAAGACTTTTAACCTTAAGGATTTGATGGAAAAGTATAATATATCTAGGAGTACAGCGATTAGAGATGTTCAATCATTAGAATTATTAGGGATGCCAATATACGCTGAGCAAGGTAGAAATGGGAAATATTTAGTATTAGAAAATCGTATATTATCTCCAATTATCTTTACTGTTGATGAAATGTTTGCTATGTACTTTTCTATGCTAACGTTGGAAGGATATAAAGCAAAACCATTTGAATATGAAATAAATAATTTAGAAGAAAAGTTTAAAAAAGTTTTACCTATTCAAGTGAAAGAAAATATTGAGAAAATGAAAGGGTTAATTAGCTTAGAAATAACCAACCATAGTAATTATAACCCTTACATACAAGATTTAATTCAAGGTATTATTGATGAGAACATCTACCAAGTTTCCTATGAAAAAAATAAAGAAAAAATACAATTAACAGGTCAGTTTATAAAAATTAACTCTAAATTGGGGCAATGGTATGCAAAATTTTACAATATCGATAAGCAAAAAGTCCAAACTTTACGGTGTGATAAGATTTTATCATTAGAAATGGTTAAAGATAGAACTTCAATGAGATTAAAATATTTATTATCACTATTAGGGACCTACCATAAACAAGAAAATGCTATTCATTTCTCCATTGTTGTAAATGATAAAGGAAAGGACTTATATGATAAGGAGCATTATCCATCAATGTCAATTTTAAAAGAAGACGAACATTATGTCATATCAGGCTACTACAATATGAACGAAGAAGATTTTATTTCTGACTACATTTTGCGTTTTGGCCAGAACATTATTTCTATAAGTCCTCACTCATTAAAAACTTTGATTCAAAGCAAGTTGAAGATTATTTCGCTACACATAAATAACATAAACTAACTCGATTGTGTTGATTTTAAAACAGAGAAAATAATTTTGAATCGACTTTTTTCAATAGCATATAGTCCTCATGAGTAAATGAAATATTCCACAATATGGTGCATATCTGTAATGTTATGATCCCCTTATAGTAGACACATATATTAAAGCGCCTACCCTAAGGGGATCATAACAAAATTGAGATATGCGTCATTTTTCGTTTGATCGAGCTAATCTGAAAGTGTACTGCACCCCAATTGTTAGACACAACTATCAAATGGAGGTGTTGTTTTTTATAAGGAAATTTTCTTCTGAAGTAAAAATTAATGCAGTAAAACAATTTCTTCATGAGAAAGACAGTAGTGAATTTATTGCTCAATCCATATGGATCGACCACAGTAATTTTCATCAATCGGTGAAATGGTACAAAGCTTATGGTGAAGAGGCTTTTATTATAAACTATACAAGTTACCCTGCACCGTTTAAACTAGACGTACTTACTTATATGAAAGAAAATCTGGCGTCTATCAGAGAAACGGCTGCAATTTTTCACATCCCATCTTCATAAACACTTAGACAATGGAAAGTTGGTTATGAAAGAGGAGCGTTTGATGCCCTGCATTCAAAGAAAGAGGGGCGTCAGTCTATGAAAATCAAAATAATAAGCAAAGAAAAAATGAAAAGCAGACAGAAGATTCTTATGAAGCATTTCAAAAGTAGCAAGATAATAAAAAATATTATAAGTATTACGTGGCATCAAGACGTTCAGCGATTATAAGCATGATATGTTAAAAATGCTATGACAAAAATAACTTATACTCTAGAATATGCCAAATATAAATTAAGGAGAAGAATATGAAAATAGACCGTATGCTGACAATCATTGTTATATTACTTAATAGAAGTCGAATATCGGCAAAAGAGCTTGCGGAAAAGTTTGAAGTTTCAGTTCGAACGATTTACAGAGACATTGAAGCTATTAATATGGCTGGTATTCCAATTATATCCTACCCTGGGAATAATGGTGGTTTTGGTATTAGGGAGAATTATAAATTAAATCATCAGTTGCTGACACTAAACAATTTGTGTTCCATACTTTCAGCACTTAAAGGTGTTAACTCAACATTTGATGATGTTGAGCTCGAATCATCCATAGAAAAACTGCGAAATATTATTCCACAGGATAAAATTCATCATCTTGACCTGCATATGGAGCAAATCATAATTGGTATGCAGCCCTGGGCATACACCTCAAAACAAAAAGACCTGGTCAAAAACATCCGGAATGCTATCACTCAATCAAAAATGATTACAATTATATATAGAAACTATGCAAACGAAACAAGTACAAGGCAGATAGAACCGATGTCATTAATCTTTAAAGGTTATACATGGTACCTGTTTGGCTATTGTCACTTAAAAGCAAATTTCCGGGTATTTAGAATTTCACGCATTATTGACTTGCAGGTTGAAGATGTACTATTCAAGCGTAGGGAAAAGTCATATCAAGAAATTGAAGAGGCATCAATGAAGAAGGTCTCTTTAACAAGCATTAAATTAAAATTTGTACCCCAGGTGAGATCCCGAGTTGAAGATATTTTTGACAAAGAAAATATTGAAATTTTGAACACAGGTGAACTGATTGTGACTGCACAATTTCCAGAGAAGGAATGGTATTTCGCATTGATATTCAGTTTTGGCGAACATGTCGAAGTGTTAGGTCCTGAAAGGGTTCGCCAAGTTGTTGCATCTAGAATAAAATCGATGCATGCAAAATATCAATACAATTAATTTTTCAAACCTGACACGCTAGTGTCACACCACTATGCTACTATGCTAACTGTAACAGTCTTTTAGTACAGTTAGTATAGGAGGTAATATGATGATTAATAAAGCTGATTTTCCCAAACCTACCCTTATTTCAGTAAACGGTGTGGAACTCGAAGTCTTTGAAGCAGGCCGACAAAATTTAGGAAAACCTATTGTACTCTGTCATGGCTGGCCAGAGCATGCCTTTTCTTGGCGCCATCAGGTGCCCGCCCTTGTCGCAGCGGGCTACCATGTCATCGTCCCAAACCAGCGGGGTTATGGCAATTCATCCCGTCCGAGCGAAGTAACAGACTATGACATTGAACACTTGTCGGGTGATCTCATCGCACTTCTCGATCACTTCGAATACGAAGATGCCACCTTTGTCGGTCATGATTGGGGCGCGATGGTCGTTTGGGGGCTGACTTTATTGCATCCAAACCGTGTAAATAAAGTGATAAATCTGAGCTTGCCTTACCAAGAGCGCGGTGAAAGACCCTGGATCGAGTTCATGGAAGAAATACTTGGTGGCGACTACTATTTTGTCCACTTCAATCGACAGCCAGGTGTCGCAGACGCCATATTAGAAGAAAATACATTCCAGTTCCTTCGCAACATTTACCGGAAGAACGAGCCCCCAAGAGTGCCTCAGCCAGGTATGGCGATGATTAATCTTGCCAGAGCAGAAACACCACTCGGTGAACCCATAATGAGCGACAGCGAACTGGCCGTTTTCGTCTCAGCCTTCAAATCAACAGGCTTCACGGCAAGTATAAATTGGTACAGGAACCTTGACCGCAACTGGCACTTATTGGCGGACGTGAACCCAATCATCCGCCAGCCTGCACTTATGATCTATGGAGATCGGGATGTGATCCCGAAGTCTGAAAAACTAGCGGAATTCGTGCCCAATGTGGAAGTGGTCAATCTGGATTGCGGTCATTGGATCCAGCAAGAAAAGCCGGAAGAAACAAACCAAGCGATTTTAAAATGGCTGCAACAATGGGAGATGTAATTTTTTTCAACAACCAAGAAGAGTTTAACGATTGGTTAGAAGAACATCATGCTGAAGCTAGTGAAATTTGGGTGGGCTATTTCAAGGTAAGTACAGGGCGTGCAAGCCTTACTTGGTCTGCATCAGTAGATGCCCCTCTTTGTTTTGGGTGGATTGACGGTATACGAAAAACCATTGATAAACAAAGCTATAAGATTCGCTTTACTCCGCGCAAAGTAAATAGTGTATGGAGTGCTGTCAACGTAAAGAAGGTAAAAGCACTAATAAAGCTTGGAAAGATGAGACCAGAAGGAATGCACGTATATAATAACAGAGCCGATGCACAAGGCTATTCCTCTGAACAAAGGAACGTGGAACTTGCCAAAGAATATGAAGAACAAATCAAGGCAAATCAAACAGCCTGGCTATTCTTCACTAAATTAGCACCATCCTATAAAAGAGATTCTATTTGGTGGGTAATGAGCGCTAAGAAAGAAGAAACACGATTAAGAAGGCTTGGAATATTGATCTCTTCATTTGAAGAAGGGTTAAAATTTCAGCATTGATTAGGAGAGAGAAGCCACTGTATTTCTCAAACAATATTATGTAAACACCTAGAAATCGATAAACTGCTACAAATTAAAATGATTATAATATAGAAAATGAAAAAGGACGGTTAGGAAAGACACTCTGATAATATTGTACAATCTGGCGCATTTCTCTAAGTGATGCGCCTTTGGGATTGTTTTTTAATCATTACAGTTTTTATTATTTTTAAATTAATTATAATACTTGGTAAGAAAATTGAAAAAGAAGACAGAATGAACGAATAAGAAAGAGCTATCTCTAAGTAATTCACTTAACTGATAGCTCCTTTTTCCCGCAAAAAACTAATCTGTAATATAACAAAAGGAACTGCAAGAATTACGTAAGTGAATAAGCAAGGAAACTTGAAGGGATCGTCTAGAAGATCTGCCTGAAATTCAGAGTATAAAGGAGCAAATTTTAAACCGATCTAAACGCTGACCTAGTAAGTTATTTACACAAATCAATGACTGCAAAGGTTATTTATTCACTTGATTACTACAAATAAATTTTAAATACATCTAGTCAGCATCATCTAACGTATTTCTGATCTCCTAAAAGTTTATGGAAAATGTGGAAATTTAATTTATGTTCATCACCAGTTTTAAGAATTTAAAAATTCTGATAAAATAGTATGATAGTCTAACTTGGGAAGGGGCATTACTATGATAATTATTTCGTTCGCAAATTTGGAAATTACTCATGCAAAGTCTTGTATTAGAAATTAATACTTCGCATGAAGTGAAAGATAAAATCACTGCTGCTTTGTATTTCCATTTCTGATGTATGGCTTTGCACCTTATTTATAGTAATTAATTACGAATAAGGGGCTGCAGAAATGAGTTATATAAATGCAAACAAAATTCTACCTGAAAAACTTCTAAAAGAACTTCAACAATATGTTCAAGGAGAAACAATATATATTCCTAAGACGAAGAATAATTTTCAAAAATGGGGTACATGTTCTGGTGGAAGGCAAAAAATCAATGAAAGAAATACTTCTATGAAAAATGATTTTAAAAACGGGAAGACTGTTTATCAATTAGCTGAACAATATTTCCTTTCAACTGAAACTGTAAAGAAAATAATTTATACGAAGAATTAATGACATTAAAACTGATCATCTAGCAAAATAGATGATCAGTTTTTTATGGTGACCTTGATTACTAATGATTCTTGCTATTTATTTGTCGTTAATCATCAATTAGTCTTTATAGTAAGAATCATGATAAAAGCTTGTAATTTGAAAGGATGTATTAAAGTATGGCATACGAACAAAGTAGCCCATTATCAAGAAAAGAAGCTTTACAAAAGGTAGCAGAACTTTCAACACAAAGATATCATCTACAAGTTAAACAATTAGAATTTTTGAGTGAAGAGACCAACTTTCTATACAAGGTTATAGATAGCTTGGATGACGTATATGTGTTAAAAATTTTTGAAGAGGAATATAGTTCTCTTGAAGATAACCTTACTGAAATATTTTTTATGGACATTGTAAATAAAACAAACCACATTTCAGCACCAAGAATGATCCCTGGTAAAGATGGTGAGAAATTACAAATTATTACATCTAATTATACTTCTAAACCGAAACATGTCGCCGTATATAGTTGGTTGGACGGTGAAGAGCTAGAGGAAAATGAAAATGATGAGCGGTTTGTGCAATTAGGTGAGCTAACTGCTCATTTACATAACGCAACCTACGGGATTTCGGTCCCTACAGAACTTGCCCCAAAAATGTGGAATGAAGTGTTTTATTTTAAGGGAGAACAAGCAATATATAAGCAAGAAGAGTTTCAGAAATTTTTGTCAAAGGAATACCATCAAATAATGGACGACATTATCCCTTATTTAAATGATAAATTATCGTCTTACTATAAAAATAATATTAAAGACATTCAATTAATACATGGTGATCTAAATCCATCTAATATTAAGGTACAAGATGAACAAATGCACATTATTGATTTTGCAGATTCTATGCTTGGTTTACCAATACACGATTTATCCATTATGTTGTATTACTACAAGTATAATGAATCTCTAAATTTTGAAGAAGTAAAAAAGCTCTATTTTGAAGGTTATAGAAAGATCCGTGATTTGCCTGAAGTAACTGACTATGAGCTAGATCTATTTATGACAGCAAGAAGAGTAAGTTTCCTGAATTATATATTAGAGGTTAGTGAAGATCCTACAAATTTTATAGAAAGAAATATATCTAGAGTGAAAGATTTCTTAGGAAAATATAACATCAACTTATAAATACATTATACAGGAATGATCTCTTTTTGATTTGTAGTGGATGGGTTGTTATATTTATAACAACCCATTTTCTTTACAAATCAAAAAAATTGGCTCGGCTAGACATTATGGGAATTGTTTTTTTACATACTGAATTATTGTTAAATATATTTATTTTTTACCTACAAATGATTTTAGTTTTCGTAATAACAGTTTATTTGGGCTTAAATACGATAGGAAATCTAATATAGAGAAGTAAAAAAAGATACGTAAGCAAGAACAATCCTTTTCCATTTGGTTAAGTAGGTGTAATTGCTATGCCTCTAGGATTACTTCCAACTTGAACAGTAGCGATCACATTATGTGTTTTCACGTCAATCACGGATACATTGCCCTCTCCATTAATAGTCACATAAGCGAATTTCGCGTCTGGGGTGAAGGTAACAACATCTAGATCGTTTCCAATCTGCACGGTTGCTATGACACTATGAGTTTTCACATCGATGACCGATACAGAGTCGCCGTTTTCACCAGTATCCGTCACATAGGCCAGTTTCCCATCGGGGGTGAAGGTAACATCATCTGGATTACCATCAACCACCAAGGTAGTTGTTACACTATGAGTTTTTACATCCATGACAAATACAGAATCTTCCCTTATACTATTATCGATTACATAGGCAAATTTCCCGTCCGGTGTGAAGGCAACAGCCTTTGGATCATCTCCAACCTGCACGGTTGCTATGACACTATGAGTTTTCACATCGATGACTGATACAGAGTCTCGATTCACACCAGCACTCGTCACATAGGCCAGTTTCCCATCGGGCGTAAAGGAGACATCAACTGGATTACCGCCCACCTGCACGGTTGCTACGACACTATGTGTTTTTGTGTCCAAAACGGAAATTGCTGAGTTAGTAATAAAATATAGGTATTTACCATTTGGTGTGATAGATATGGCATTATCAGTATTACCTAACACTGTCGCCATGATAGAATGAGTTTTAGTATCTAAAACAAAGACACAATCATCACCCGCAACATAGGCTATTTTTCCATCAGGTGTAAAAACAGTTTGAAATGTATTTACATTAGTGCCAATGGTTGCTATTAATGAATGAGTTTTAATATCTACAGCATAAATGTTTCCAGAATCTATACTCGTAACATAAGCTAATTTTCCATCAGGCGTAATTGTAATTAAGGATGGTTCTATCACATTAGGTATTGTAGCTATTACTCCATGAGTTTTTGTATCAATGACAGTAACAAAATTAGACCCTTCGTTAGCAACATAAGCTACTCCCATAAATACACTCCCCTTTCTATGTATTATTACTTTAATATATGAGCAATGAAATGGATTTACGCTACATAATTCTTCGTAAGTTATCTACAAAAACGAGGCGTATATTGAATTTTATGACTCTCAATATAATATAACCTATAGAGACAAGTGGAAAATGACAGTCGAATGGTAAGGAAAGTCTAAGCCAACTTGTCTCAAAATTGTCAGGGAAAATAGGAGAGCTTGATTTTGTCACATTCATTTTGAATTTCAGCATTGTATGATTAAAATGGTGAGTGGTAAACACAAGTTGAGTAGTGTTTACTAATTACAGTTATGCCACAATCTGGCGCAAATCTGATATATGAAGGTATGCGTCTTTTTTAATTTATGTAATTATTGTTGAAAAACGAAGATAAGAGTAAGTGCTAAGATTAGGAAGATAGTATGACATGTTTTTTCGAGTAAATCAGCGGAATGAAAAGCAATAATTGTAAAAGCTTTGACAAATATTGGGCCTTTTTATATTATATAAGGTGTAAAACATGTTTTACACCTTGTTTATGGTGGTGACAAAAAATTGGAAAATAAAATTAAACAATACAGAGAGAAAAAAGGTCTATCACAGGGTAAGTTAGCCGATCTTTGTAATGTTAGTAGGCAGACAGTAAATGCAATTGAAAATAATAAATATGACCCCAGTCTTCAATTAGCTTTTGATATTGCATTTCACCTAAATAAACCTATGGAAGAAGTTTTTAGCCCTAAAAGACGAGGTGACAATTAGAGTAATCAATTATTATACAAAGGAGGAATAAGGATAAATTATGAGTACTAGAAAAATTGGGGGACTTATTTTGGGATTAGCAATTTTATCTGTACTTGGTTTTACAATCTTTAAAATCATTACAGGTAAAGAAGCTGGATTTAATGAATTCTTGGTGTTTAGTAGTTTATTTATGATGTTTTTTTCTGCTATTACATGGGGAGGAGAAAAAGAGAAAGATGGGATTTTACAAAATGAAGAATTAGGCAGAAAGATTACCGAGCAAAGTTCAAAAATTAGCTATTATATTTTAGTAGTAATTATAATAATCTTTGTCTTCTTAGATTATTCTGTAAACGGTACATATAACTTCTTTATCCTAGGGATTATGGGTATAGCTATGGTTTTGTTACCATTAGTAGAATTTTTAGTTTCACGAAAGTATCAGTAATTGAATATAGGGTATAGAAAATTAAGTTAAAGAAAACAAAGGGGAAAGAATGAAACCGAGATTAATAAAATTACGACCAAAAGTAGGCCCTCGGGATTACATAAAAGAACAAGATGATAGAGGTAACTACATTCCATATGAAGGTGTAGTTAGCAAAAATACCGATAGACAGAATCATATCAAGTCTCTGTTTAGAGAAAATGAAAATCCTCCCCAATTTGCATACCAGCGATTTTATCATGCTGACATAATTATAGATTCTTTAAATAAAACTCTAGGGGTTATTGACACTATTTATAGGTCATATTATGAAGGATCCGAAGATTGGATAATAGATATGAGTAATGGTATCCAATTGATAATTAACACATATGATGAATATGGTGGAGATAGTGGTATTAAGCTACAGGCTTAATAACTGATGGAAATATAAATGACAAAGAGGTGTATAATTCTATTAATTGGTTATCGAAGGTGTATCAACTATATGACACATTGATTATTGAGTAGATTAGTTCTAAGAAATAAGTTCATCTTACTATTGGCCAACAAGAAAATGTAACAAGCTAGTGCTTTTTTATAAATTGAAAGCGTCATTCTTCATAATTTGGAGTGTTAGAACTGACCAGACGATGAGGTGTAGAACCCATCTTAAAATAATGGATATACTTTGATTAACTGTTAATGGGGGAAGGTAGGATGGATAAACAGATTGAACTTTTCAGAAGTGAAAAAAAGAAATCAGAGTATCTAAAAATATATGATCTAGCTTTATCTCAACTAACTACACCATTTACTAGTAAGTATATTGGAACTAGCTATGGTAATACTCACGTTATCCGTTGTGGACTGGAAAATAGTCCGAAGTTATTGATGCTACATAGCATGGGATTCACCTCCATTGCTTGGCATAAAAATTTAGAAGGGCTCTCTAAGCAATTTGATATATATTGTATTGACTTAATCGGAGAACCAAATAGGACAGAAAGTAACAGAATAAAAATAACTCTAACAGACTATTTACAATGGTTAGTAGAAGTACTAGATGCATTAAACTTGAAAAAAACCAATCTGGTTGGGTGGTCATATGGAGGATTTTTAGTAACTACCTTTGCAATGAATTTTCCTAACCGTATTGAAAGAGTCGTAACAATGTCTCCTGCAGGAACTATTTCACCTTTGACTACTAGTTTTTATATAAAGCTCCTTCCTGCATTATTTAGTGGGAAAGATAAAAAAATCAATAAATTTTTAAAATGGATAAGTGGCAAGGATAATAATAATTACCCTAACCCTGCTTTTTTGTTGTTTACTGAAGGAATGAAGAATTTCAAAGGATGGGCCAGGGGTACAAAAATTATCGTATATTCAGATGATGATTTTATGAAACTTAAAGTACCTTATTTACTATTAATTGGAGATAAAGATCCTATTTACAAAAAAGAAATACACAATCAACTTATAGACAAATTCAATAATATTAGCCCCAATATTAAAGCAAATATAATAGGTGGAACACACGGATTCCCAATGCAGGAATCTGAAGTAGTAAATAAAAAAATAATCTCATTCCTTACGAACTAAAAAAATAATTGTGACTAATCTTGCTTTCGTTTATTATGCCAGTCTAGGATTTACGAATGTCAGGATGCATCGTTCGTTATTCAAGTAGCTAAAAATAGATTGATCCAACAAAAAGGCGCGTGTCTGAAAGGAAGTAGTGATCCAATAAAATAAGCTGAATATTTACTGGAATAAGTAATATTTTAGTCTGCGGGCTGAAGAATCTGAGTATTATAGGAAATATAATATTTGGGGGAGGCGAATTTTATGGACGGGGATATTTTCTACACATTATCGATTATTGTTACTATAATGTTTGTTTCTATAGCTGCTTTTCAAGTTTTACTTGTACTAGGGTTACCTTTAGGCGAATATGCGATGGGTGGATTTTATAAAGTTCTACCTAAAAAACTACGTATTGTAAGTGCCATAAATGCTATCATCCTTTTGTTTATGGGAATTGTTTTTTTACAGCATAGTGACTTGTTAAATATCTTTAATTTTTTACCTACACATATTTTAGTTTGGGTAGTAACAGTTTATTTAGGCTTAAATACGATAGGAAATCTAATATCCAGAAGCAAAAAAGAAAGATACGTAATGACACCTTTATCGAGTATTGCATTTATATTATGTTTAATGGTTTCTTTATCATAGGGTAGAGGATTATCACATATATATAACTCCACGATCTGGCGCTAATCTGAAATACATATAAGCGTCATTTTTTGTTGTTGAGCCATAACGTTAATTAGTAAGTAGAATAGTTCGATTTTTTCAGAATTGAAAAGTAGGGGAATATTCTATTGAAAATTTTGTATTGAAAATACATAAATACCAACAAGAAAAGATAATTTTGTGAACGAGTATTTAAGCACAATAATAAAAAATGAACTATGTAATGGCACTAGGTATAAAAAAGTAAAGATAGATTTTCATAGTAAAGAACACTTTCTATACTATACTAAACTTTATTCTGTTAATTCTTCTACTATTGTTGATTCTCCAAATCCAGTTACTTTATATTTATGGCCATCATCTAATTGAAATACTATACCCAAAATCGATTTCTCATATCTATCTTTTCGGTCAATGCTCTCTTTAGTAAGACCATCTGACTCATAATATACTTTACCTTCAATATTAATGAAATTCTCATCTTGATTTTCATTAATGTTACTAATCTCATGATTTATCATTCTATCTTGGATCCAGGCCCCTAATACTGGTTCAATGCTATTAATATCAAAAACCATTTCATCTTTGTAATATAAAGTTATAGAATATGTTACGAATTGTTCACTAAAGTCCTCATTACCCCCGTGTCCATAATAAAATTCGAATATTCTAAAATCCTCAAAGTCATTATAAGAGTTAGTACATGCTACTAGTGTTATGATTTGTAAAACAATTATTATTCGCTTCATTAAATCACCCCATACCCATATTATATTTGAATTTGCAAAAAAATAATCTACATATTTCAAAATGTAGACTTTCAAACCTTCTTATTCAACGATTGGCGCATTTCTAACAATTTCTATCAGGAGAAGCCACTTTCTTTATAAAAGATCTGAATTGTGTATACCGTTCTGTTATTATTTAGCTAAATAAAACTTGAGGTGAAAGGAAATGAACACTATTATAGAGGATTTTTTAGAGCTTAAAGAAATTTTGAATTCCTTTAACGGTCTTGAAAAAAAGTATAATTGGTTGCTAACCGACCTAGATTGGGCATATCCTGAAAGTTACCTCGATTATTTTATGGGCTATCGAAATAATGGGCATAACAATATTTATTTGATAACAGGGGAAAATCTTAAAAAATTAGCAAATATGAACGGTGTCTATTTTATATGGGGGGTATTTTCAGCAATCCCCAAAAATGAGATTGTTGATTTAGATAAAATTAAAGTGGAACCATATGCTGACGGAAACCCTGGTTTTTGGATGGGAAACCCAGCAATTCAGCATCCAAAGGCATCGGTGGAACTGGTATTGTGGGACTCAACTTTAGTTGTATTGCTAAGTAAAGATGATGGTTTATCGAGCAATTTTAGAAACACCTTTAATGGTTGGAATGACCTAAATCTCTATAACCAGTAATGAGATTTTTTCAAGTAAAAGGATCATTTTTTATATAAAAATACACTTAGGATTATCTTGAAACCGAGTCTTCAAGATAATGGCGTTAGTAGTAAATGAAAACTTAGAGAAAAGTGAATTTGAGAGCTCGGTTGAATAAGTGATAAACAATTACAAAATACTTTAACCTGCGACTTAATATAGATGAAACTGTATAGATACAGCACATTATTAACAATTGAAATTAATGTTTAGTCCAGGAAGTACATGTTGTGTTGTTTCGACATTGTAATAAGAGAAGATAAATTATGTAAGTAATGTGGAGCCGGAATATCAATTTCTGTTGAAATATCATTTACTGCTGTCCAGAAAGAAGTGAAAACTGACTTTCTGGACAGTCTCTTATCATAATAGACCTTCTCGGGGGATAAGGAAAAAACTCAAATGGCTGTAAGTTCTGTCCATACCCTATCCCTTTTTCCCTAAGTAAAATATGTTTATAGACTATATTCTACTTTCCGATTTGTTGATTTCATTAAGCCCTTAACATACAGAAGAACGGGGAACCCAAGTGAAGAGATTAGTGCCAACACACTAAACAAAGTAAAGTGGTTTGTATAACCGAAATACTCTAACATAAGCCCACCAATCAAAGGACCGAATGAACTTCCAATTGCAGTAAAACCCATCGCACCAAAATACAGACCTTTCATTTCATTTGGTGATATTTGATCAATAAATAAATCAGTCATTGTAAACATCATTACTTCACCGACCGTAAATACTAAGATCGACAAAAATAAAAAGGGTATAGAAGTAAAAAATGCAAAGCCTAGTAACCCAATAGATGTCGTTAATGTTCCAATCATTATTGATGTTAGTGCAGAATAGCGTTTTCCTATTCTTGTTACTGGGTATTGGACAATTAATACTGTTATAGCATTAAACACAATAAGGTAAGAGAATACTTCTACACCATTCGTAATAAGTGGTGAGGAGGATAAATATTGTGGGATGGTTGAACTGAATTGGGAATAACCGCATACCCCCATAATTAGTCCAATGACTGCGAAAAAAAATACACGATCAGCACTAAGTACCTTCAATGCTTTTGCCATCGTTACCCGTTCATTTGTTTTAGTGTTTAAACTATCATCAATTTGGTTTATAGAAAACATGGCAAGCAGAACAATAAAGTAAAGAGAATAAATAACTGCAGTCACAAAAAATGCAGACGTTGAAGACGAGCTACCTATCTTTAATCCAATAAGGGGACCTACTGCAGCACCGATATTAATGGCTGCATACCTAAGATTAAACACCAACAGTTTATTTTTGGGTTTAGTAACTTTTGAAAGTAATGCCCTAGACGAAGGCTCAAAAAAAGAACGACATAAACCATTTAAGGCATTTAAAATAAAAAACGTAACTACACTTTCTGCTAAAGCAAAGCCAACAAAAACAAAAATCCAAATAAAAATGGAATATTTCATGACCTTTTCTTGACCATATAAATCCGATAAAAAGCCACCAATAAAACCACCAAATAGGCCTACAATTGAACTAATTCCAATAATAGCACCAGCAAAACCTGGACTAACCCCCTTCACTGAAGTGAGGTAAATTGCTAGGAATGGGATTGTCATAAATGTAGCCATTCGAGCAAAGAGTGTACCAATGATTATGGTGAGACTTATTGGATGAATTCTTCTTATTCCCAACCTACACTCCTCCCTCCGAGTATTTACTCTATGTATCCTTCGTTCAACTCTATCTTAGGTTGAAAGAGTTTGGTTCTCTAGATTAGCATACTTCATTATACTAAATATGTATAAAGGACGGAATGAGAATTAAGAATGATATATTAGTACAACTTTAGAATGAGAGGTTAGTAATCCATGGAAGATAAATCAGCTAGGTTTGAGTATGTTAGTATATGTAAACCACTAATTTTGTACAGTAAACCACAGTTTGGACAGTAAACCACTGAGTTTGTACAGTAAACCACTAATTTTGGATACTGAATTTATTAACAAAGTGAAAATTCTTTTTTATAGATCAGACTAAATAAGAACACATAAATAATATGGTATATACTTAATTTTAACTTACGAATATGGATAGGAATTCATTTGGAGGGGGAGTAGATTGACCAAAAAAGACGTATCATATATTTTATTATTTATTTTTGGGGTGTTATTGGGTAGCTTCTCTATTTATATGCCTGCTTTAGGGTATAAAAATATTGAGTATATTGAACAAACATCTAGTTATCAGATTACTAATTATAGTTGGTATGGTAAAAAAATACATCAAGAAACTTTTGATGGAGATAATAAGGAAGGGTTGATGATATATCAAAACCAAAGAAGAATTCAAAAAATAGAAGCTTGGATAATATTTTTTTCAATAGCGTCGTTGGTGTTATGGAGGTTTAGAGATAAGAAATTTCGTATTTATGCCTGTGTCTTTTCAGCGATTGTATTTATAGTAATGGATATTGTATTGGTAAACAAATTCAATTAAAACAAGGATTTCTCCCTAACCTTTATTCACCATAATAGATAAGTATAGCTTAAATATTAATATTATCCACAACCTGGCGCAAATCTGAAATTGAAGTGACCCCAAAAAGTTAGACACGTTATTAAATTTATGCAACTTTGGCATGAGTTCGGTATTGTACTGGGCTCATGCCATTTAATTTACCTTTTATCCTTTTATGATTATAGTAATCTATATACTTTTTTAGTTCTTCTTTAAAATGTTTTATATTTTTAAATTCGTTTAGGTATAGGAATTCTGATTTCATTATTCCAAAGAAGTTTTCAATCACCGCGTTATCATAACAGTTTCCTTTTCTAGACATGCTTTGAGTGATTCCTAGATTTTTGAGGGTATCACGAAATTGTTTCATCTGATAGTGCCATCCTTGATCAGAATGAATAACTAGTATATCTCCCTCTGTTATACGTTTAAGAGCTTGATCTAACATAGTTGAAACAAGAGTATAGGTCGGTCTTGTTTGTAGCGTATATGTGATGATTTCCCCATTATATAAATCTAACATCGGAGAAAAGTATAATTTTTGACCAAATAATTTAAACTCAGTAATATCTGTTGCCCATTTATTATTTGGTCTATTTGCTTGAAAATTTCGATCCAAAATATTAGGGGCTATTTTCCCAATATTCCCTTTGTAAGAACGATATTTCTTTGGGCGGACAACACATTTTAACCCTAGTTCTTTCATAATGCGCTGAACCTTTTTGTGGTTTAGTTTGTACCCTTGATTCATCAATTCATCTCGAATACGACGGTATCCGTATCGCCCTTGATGTTCATGAAAGATGGTATGAATCAATGTTTTTATGTCTGAATCTGGATCAGGTCGATTCCTAACTTTTACCCAATAATAATAGGTGCTACGAGGAATCTCTGCGATAAATAATAGTTTTTTCACGGGAAATTCATGCCTTAATTCATAGATTACTTGTGCTTTGTCTTGTTTGGTAATTTTCCCTTGTTTTGAACTAAGGCATTCAACTTTTTTAGATAAGCATTTTCCATGCGTAATTGTTCTAATTCTTGTTGAAGTGCTTCATAAGAGCCTTCGGTCTGCTTTTCATTTTTTCTTTTCTTATTATTTTGATTTTTCATAGACTGACGCCCCTCTTTCTTTGAATGTAGGGCATCAAATCCTCCTCTTTCATAAGCAACTTTCCATTGTCTAAGTGTTTCTGGAGATGGGATGTGAAAAATTGCAGCCGTTTCTCTGATAGACGCCCGATTCTCTTTCATATAAGTAAGTACGTCTAGTTTAAACTGTGCAGGGTGACTTGTATAGTTTTTAATAAAAGCGTCTTCACCATAAGCCTTGTACAATTTCACCCATTGATGAAAATTACTGTGGTGAACCCCTATAGATTGAGCAATAGATTCACCACTGTCTTTCCCATTAAGAAATTGTTTTACCGCATTAATTTTTACTTCAGCAGAAAATTTACTCATAAAAACAACACCTCTAATTGATAGTTGTGTCTAACAATTGGGGTGCAGTACACAATTAGGATTAGCGCCTTTATTATTTTAGGACCAGATTGTTGAGAAGCGATGGATGTATAAAAACTAGGTGTTATTCTTCTAGAAAGATAGTTAGAGTTAATTTATAATGACCTTTTGTTGATCTAAAGAGATTAATTTCAAAGTGTTTAGTATTCGGGGCGACTAAACAGAAAATCTTATTCTATCTTTATCTGTGGGAATACCATTAAACACTTTACGCCATTTCCCGTTCTGAAATAATTCATATTGTTCAAAAGCACAAGGTAACCCATTTGCAGTGACTATATCACTGCTATCCATGAGCTGAAAATGTAAATGGGGGCCAAAAGAATTACCGGAATGACCTACTTTACCGATGACATCCCCCTTTTTCACGTTTTGACCAACTGAAACCTTGATTGACCCAGTTTGAAGATGAACTAATCCAGCAAATACATTATCATCACATTTCATAATGATGTAATTCCCAGCAACAGATTGTATATTGTCTTTGCTTGGATCAAAAGCATAGGCAGCTTTTAATGCAACATACAAGTCTGAAAGTAGATGCGCCCTTACGCGCTCCTTGTAACCATCCTCCGTCTTGACAATGAGCCCATCACAAGGCGCATGCACATCCTTACCCCAACAGTAAAAATTATTCAGAGGAGCGCCTAAAAGAAAATATCGTAATGGATGAACACGATAGCTGGGCCAACCTTTTCTGTCCCAATTCACTTGCAAAAAATCGTAAGCATATCGTGTTCCTAAGCGGTTTGATCCGTGGCTCGGAATTCTTTTTCCTGGAGTATTCGGAGAAATCCACTCACCTCTTAAAGGAAATTCTACAATTATCGGCTTACTCACTTTATCCATGTTAACTTACACTCCTTTCGCTGTGATTATGGCGCAAGTAATAAAATTTAATTTTTGTGTATATAGAGAAAGATAATGGCTCAGAAGGTAGATTGTATAAGAAATTTTTTTTTAAAAAAACGTACATTTTCTAATTGGAATTATTGGAGTTTAAATTTTGTCATGGAATGAGAGGTGATAGTAATGCAATATCTTTAAAAATGATTATAGCAAATGTAATTGAAATCTAAGAATTATCTTTTAAAGATGTATCTAAACTACTTATGATAAACTTAGTTTATCAGAATTTACCAAATGACGAAATATTCATTGTTCCATGAATAGGCAGTAGAATTGAAAAAGAAGCAGGGGGAAGTAATTTGTTTACAGTGTATGATGTTGTTGTAATCGGATCTTTATTTTTGTTGTTCTATATTATTGTAGATTTTATTATGAAAAAAACTAAGGATATAGTAAGGAGACTGATTTTTTACAGTTTTGTTTTCTATTTACTTAATGTAGTTCAACTAACTACTGGAGGCATCGTGTTCCCGCCTCAAAAGGACTTTCTACCAACTACTCAATTAATTCCATTTTATTTTATTGGTGACCTGTTTAGTATGTATCGTATTAATGGTTTAGATTGGTTTTTTTGGAATTCTTTTAAGCTAACATTGTTTAACTTGATTATGCTCATGCCTCTAGGTGTTTATATGTCTTTATTTTATAAAGTGAAACGAATATCTAGAGTATTTTTAATTATATTCCTTGTAAGTCTTACTATTGAAACTATTCAACTCACTTTTACTTACTTTGGATTGGTAATGGGTCGAGGATTTAATGTAGATGATTTAATTGTTAATACTTTAGGCGGTGTAATTGGATTTGTACTTTTTGGGCTGACAAAGAAAGGGGTTTTTACGATTATATCGAGCCTTAATACCAAAAAGGAGATAATGTAGAAAATTGGGGGCTATTATGAGGAGTAATACAATTTATAAAAGTGAAGAAGGTAAACAATTTATTCAAAATCATTATGAAAATTATTTACAGACACTGAAATTTAATGTTGAACGAATGTATATAGACACAAGCTTTGGTAAAACCCACATTCTTGTATCAGGTCCAACTCAAGCAAAACCATTATTTATCTTTCAGGGAGGTAACTGCATTAATCCTATGACAATGTCCTGGTTTTCTCCATTAACAAGCGAGTACAGAGTATATGCTCCAGATACAATTGGTCATCCAGGTTATAGTGATGAAAATAGAATTTCTGCAAAGGATGACAGTTTCGCTCTTTGGATAAAAGAAATGATGGATTACTTAAATATAAAAAGTAGTGCATTTATTGGCCCATCATACGGGGCAGGTATTATATTGAGACTAGCCACATTTATGCCGGAAAAAATAGATTGTTCCATCTTAGTTTCACCAGCAGGGATAAAATTAGGTTCTAAACTTAGTATGATTAAGGATATTTTACTTCCTTTAATTTTATATAACATCACATCATCAGGTAAACATCTTCATAAAATCACAAAAATTATGTCTTCCGATTCAATGAAGGAGCATGACAAAAAAATTATAGGTGATGTTTTCAAATATGTAAAACTTGAACAAGATATGCCTAAATTAACTGAGAAAAAAGAACTACTAAATTATAAATCTCCTACATTAACTATAGCAGGGAAAAAGGACATTTTCTTTCCTGAAAATAGATTGAAAGAAAAAACAAAAGAAATCATACCAAATTTAATATCATTCAAATCATTCGATATGGGGCATTTTCCTTCCGAAATTTATTTAGAAAAATTAAACAATGAGATAATTGAGTTTCTTAAATTTTATTACTAAAGACTATAGTAATCACCTAGACTCTTTTTGAATGAGATTATTATTAATGTTAAATCCAGTATTAAAAATAAAAATCTTAATCATTTTATTACTCAATTAGAACAAGATGCAGAGATGTTTAATTTTGTAATATTTTGTAATGGAACTTTGTCTGTTATGGCAATTGAAACTGAATATCATGCTTAAACTTGATTGCGATTAAGGGAATCTGAAGAGATACTGTCACTCCCTACCAAAGTCTAATCCAACTTAGACAACACAATGGGTGAAAGAATTTAAATCGATAAAGAAGGTTTACTTCCTTTAAATATACATTGAGTCAAGTACACTCCTCTATTACAGCACATAAGATAATTTGTAAATAACAATTAATTCATCTGAGGGGATTGATAGAAATGTTCTGTGTGCCCTATATGTATCAACATTCTAATAACGTGGTGAATGGACCAATTCTTACTTACAGAAATCCTACACCTTATTGCGCTCCTTCTAATAAGATATATAGCCCGTATCCACCATTTTATAGTCATAATAGGCTTGTGTTAAGAGATTATGGAGCAAACCCATTTGTTTTAAATATCAATGAAGCTACCAAACAAAATAATACGTACCGTACAGCAATCTGGACGGGTAAACATTTTCAAGTTACATTAATGAGTCTCAATGTTAGTGAAGATATTGGCTTGGAAATTCATCCTAACACTGATCAATTTTTAAGAGTTGAACAAGGTCAGGGAATTGTACAAATGGGTAAGCAGAGAGAAGATTTAAGTTTTCAAAAAAGAATTTTTGATGACTCTGCCATAATGATCCCTGCTGGAATGTGGCACAATGTGATAAATACAGGCAATGTTCCTTTAAAGCTATACTCGATATATGCTCCACCAAACCATCCATTTGGTACGATTCATAGGACTAAAGCAGATGCAATGGCTTTAGAAGAAGGTTATGGAAATAGAGATGGAATTCAGTAGTTCTTCAGAATAGTTATTTAAAACAGTAGAAGATTATGTAACCTCCCTGTTCCGTGGCATGAAAGGAGGGTGAGCAGGGAGGCTGGCAGAAGGATCGTATAAAATATGGTATGCCAATTATAAAGAATAAGCATGTACTGGTGTACTAGGTAATTTACATCGATTTTTATCTTTTTTAAGAAATTTATCTAGAGAAATATCTATTCTACAAAATTGCGAATAATGAGATGAAAATATTCACACTTTTATTCACCCAAAGTCGGTTTTCGACATTAAAACATGTTATTTCGACAGTATAGCACCGATTTTATTTTAGACAGTATTACCTCGGTTTCGGACAGTAAAACATGTTTTTCTGACAGTATATTATCTTGATTTTATTTCTTCCGTAATACTACAGGGCGCTAATCAATAAAGATTAGCGTTTTTTATATTTTAGGACACGAGTAACCTTCGTTTATACAGGTACAACTTAGCCTCTCCTTCTATAATTCTTATATTTACTTTCAACAAACCCTTTCAGTATAATTGGATTGGTAAATTAAAGAATGTAAGTTTGATATTGTAAAATAAATATTAATAATTACATTTTTATATGAAAAAAGGAGAGGGTAAATTATGACTTTGATAAAGGATAGATGGTTTACGGTTCAAGAAATAGGTAATTCAACTTTTGCTATAAGCGAATATGGGCATTGGGAAAAAGTCCATTCATTTTTATTATTAGGTGATAGGGAAGCTGCATTAATTGATACAGGACTTGGTATTGATAATATCAAAAGGATTACTGATCAACTTACTTCATTACCTATAAAGGTTTTAACTACACATGTACATACTGATCATATTGGAAGCCATGGGGAGTATAATGAAATTTATGTACATGAGGGAGATAAAGACTGGTTGGTGAATGGGATCAGAGGATTATCTATAGAACAAATAAGAGAACACATAAGTAGAGACATAACAATACCGACGCCAGAAACATTTAACCCTAATACATACCAACCTTTTCAAGGTGAGCCGACAGGATTATTGAAAGATGGTGATGTAATTGATCTGGGTAACAGGCAGCTAGAAATTTATCATACTCCTGGACATTCGCCAGGCCATATATCAATATTTGATAGATTAGAGAAATATCTCTTCACGGGTGATTTACTTTATGATCAAACACCAATTTATGCTTATTATCCTTCTACCAGCCCTGTTGATTTAGTTGATTCTCTACAAAGAATATCAAATATTGAGGACGTTATGATGATATATGGCTCACATAACTCATTAGGTCTTGAAAAAAACATACTGAAGGAAGTTAAAAAAGGAATTATCTATTTAAAAGAAAATAAGCTTGTGAAATTTGGAACAGGATTACATAAATTTAATGGATTTAGTGTGCAGTTTTAAAAGAGTTATTATTAGAATTATCATGAATTAGTGTATTCTGCTTTAGGGCACTTATTATATAACACGAAAGACGTCTCTTAATATGGGTAAAAAGATTGAGTGAATTTTAATCCTGAAATAATTGTAATTCCTTTGCTGACTTAGTTAGATGCTGAGCCTATACAAAAAAGATCAAATTCCCTCTCTGTTACAGGATGGGGATTTAATAAATTCTAAACGAGTCAGTGGATATTGTGCTTACTAGAGATTAAAGTTGTAACCTTTTTGTAATCTTCTTTTAAACAAACCGTAATAAAATACAATCATCAAGAAGAAAAAACAAAAAATTGGAGGTTATACAACATGATAAAAATCATAATTGCTAGTATGTTAACAATGTCATTAGTCGGTGGAGGATTAGTATATCAGAAAACCGATTTTGCAATAAATGATAGTCAGGTTACATTATCTGAGATAGAAGAATCACAAGAGAATCCGATACGAAAAGAAGATATGGAAAATTTTGATGAACTAATGAAGGAGCAAATGGCAAAGTTTAAAGGTCCAAATGAAGAGAGTATGTACGATTTGTTAAATCGTACATTTGAAAATCCAGATTGGACCTTTGAAAGTGATGATTATAATGCAATGCTATTTCATGGGACACAGAATGGTAAAGAATATTATATATTCTTTTACTATCAACAAGAAGATATAAATATAATTTTAGATGGAGAAAGCATAAGAAAAACAAATGAAGAGTTTAATGAATGGTTAAGTTCGGAGTTACTTTTATAAAGGCTCTTTTCGTAAGCTTTGTTGCTAATGTTACCAAATTCGTACAATAAAAAGTGTTTTTATATGGTAGTCATCTTTTTACAGATGAAAAGGTGCCACGCTCGCTATTTATGTCGTGAAAAACTGTGACGAAAAGTTCATAACGTAATACCAATAGTTGTTGTATCACTCTGTGAAGTAATGGGTTTTACTACTCCTCTTTAAATACAGGGCGCTAATCTGAAAAGATTATCGTCTCTTTTATTTTCGGGACATATTGTGGAATAACAAGTTTTTTTTGATTCATAATATTGTAGGTTGTAGGAGGACTCATATATCAAGATAAACTTAATTGCTTGCTAACAATAAACTGAAAAATAATAAAATCCCATCTTCGTTACAGAAGTGGGATTTTTAAAATTCTATACCTAGGACAAGTAGCCAACACGTTCCATAAGAATTAGCTAATACCTTGGGGATGAAGCAGTGAATGATTTTTACTTTCAGACTTATTTTGTGTGTTATTTTTAAAAAATTAAGTGCAGAAAACAGTAGCATTTAAGGAACGAGTTTGGAACATTAGTGAATCAAATATTGCTGCTCCAGCAACCACAGTGCTGTTATCTATAAATACACGATACACATGTAAACCTATTCCTGTTTTATCTGTCCAAGTATGGTTAGGGATTAATGATGCTCTATCAGGATTATTAAAACCTTCGAATATATTAACTCTTTGTCTAGCTGTTACCGTGGATAGATTAGAAAAAGGCCCATTATTAGTAGAGCGTTGAAGAATGTAGTCAAATTCAACAAACGTAGTACCTTGTGGTTGATTGACTGGGTCAGTGAGGGACATTTCAGAAGTTAAATCAAGTTTAACTTCAACATCTTGTTGCTTAAGTAGTACTTGTAATGATAAGGAATTTGAAGTGACATCGCTAAAATCGACTTCAGTTTCTGTTTGAGTTTTAAATAATCGAGGATATTTATCATCTTTGCACTTACAGTTTCCCATTATTACATCAGTCCTTTTAAAGAAGAATCAGTTGTATTAGTAAATGTTGAAAAAAATATATGCAGCTGATAAAAGACCAAATTTAAGAATATGGAAGCACTTGAATTATTGAGTTTATTAGATTGGAGGGGGCTATTTTAATTAGATGTGCTAATACTTATTCGAAACAATGGAACCATACAGAAACTGAGAACATCTTTAAGTAGAAGCTATTCTGCCTTATGATCCACGACTGAGAGAATGGTTAAAAAAGATAGACAAAGGATTGTCTAAGTCAAAATAAAATATCAGTTTTCTAGGAACAGTTATCCATGTCCTTCAATCCTTCTTAACATTAGCTAAAGCAATTGTTGATGTAAGGAATACTGCAATTGATCCGAATAATAAAATTATCATTATAAAAAAAGCTGCTACTGCATCATCTCCAAATGATTCTAGTAGACCGATTGGAGACATAGCCGTCACAAAGGAAAAAGCTAGAATAAAAATAAAAGAAATAGCTTTAGTCACTTCAAGGTGGTATATGTTAAGATTTTTAATTTCTTTATAATTAGGTTCTTCTGACAATGTTATCACCCCTCTTTTTTTGTTTTGGGTAATTATACCATGGTATTTTATCTGAAACTATATGTTCAATTGTCTTTTAAAACAAAAAAACCTTTTGGAATGGCTTTTCTTTAGAGTTTTGGATGGTATGGTATTTTATCATAATCTGTAACTAAACTACATGGTCCGCTCCTTTTAACACATATTGCTCGTGTTTACTCCTTACACCATAGTTCATAAAATACTGAAGGTATTTGTCACTATGCTGTTTTACACTTTGACCAGTTATCAGGTGACGTCTTTAGGATTCCAAACAATATATGAAACGTTGACCCGATCCTACAAGTGTATATTTGGGACGAGTTGAAATCGAACTGTTACCTTGATTCACAGGTTTTTCATCGTGATCTGACTACGTATGAGAACAAACAACTTGTCATGGGAATTTCGTTATCTTGCTATTACATTCTAAAATACGTACATAAGCTTGGTTTCAGGTTTATACTAAAGCTAGAGGTGATTCAAAATGACAGAAGATTGGAAAACGAATCCGCATTGGGCTTTTCAACAACCAGACTCTGACAAGCCAATTCTATCTGCATCTGTTTCTGATGAACAATGGGAGGCCATAGCCACTAATGATGTTTCTTATGACGGACAATTTTTTTATGCAGTGAAAACAACAGGGATTTTTTGTCGCCCTTCTTGCAAATCAAGATTACCTAATAGAGAAAACATTGGCTTTTTTGAAAATGTTGATCAAGCATTAGCTGCACATTTTCGCCCATGCAAACGGTGCAAGCCAACCGGGAAAAGGTTGCCAGACGAGGAGTGGATTGCTTTCATAACGGAATATGTGGATAGCCACTACAATGAAACTTTGACGCTTGAAGTCCTTGCGCTTATGAGCCACGTATCTCCTTATCACTTGCATCGAACGTTTAAAAAAATCAAAGGCATGACCCCAGTGGACTACATTCAGCATATCCGAATCGAAAAAGCGAAAATGTTATTGACTACTTTCGATGACCCGGTTGCTGAAGTCGGTAAATCTGTCGGACTTTCCAATACGCCTTATTTTATTACGTTGTTTAAGAAGAAAATTGGACAAACGCCGGAAGCCTATCGCCGACAGCAAAAACAACGCTTGAAGGAGGCTTTTTCAAATGACACTTAACAAAAGCGGCTCTCTCTATTGGTCCTTGTTTTCTTATGAAAACTGGAAGATTTACATTGCTGCAACAAGCAGAGGCTTATGTTTTGTCGGATCACAAAATCAACCATTTGAAGAATTGGTGAAATGGGCAGATCATTCCTTTCCTGGATATGATCTGATTCAAGGTGACGAAAAATTGCAACCTTTTACAGATGAGCTTATTCGTTATTTTCAAGGAAATCTCATCCGTTTTACTATTCCAATCTATTATCGCGGAACATTTTTTCAGGAAGTCGTATGGAAGGCACTTTGCGATATTCCGTACGGTCAAACTCGATCCTACTCGGATATTGCTCGTCAAATTCGAAGACCTACTGCGGTTCGGGCGATTGGGAGGGCCATTGGAGCAAATCCCGTCCTAATCACGGTTCCATGCCACCGTGTTATCGGCAAAAATGGATCGCTGACGGGATATCGAGGCGGAATGGAAATGAAAACACAACTGTTGGAACTTGAACGAAGCTCAACTACCAATGAGAAGGAGCAACAATATGTCTAAACAACATATAACATCTTTATCCGATCTCAAATGGGCCGAGCTGCATCAAATGCTTGATGAACAGGGCTACGCGAAACTGCCGCCTCTTTTAAATACGGACTCGTGTGCTAGGCTTATCAAAGACTATGAAGATGAATCTCTATATTGCAAGACCATAGATATGAAGCGATTTCGTTTCGGAATGGGAGAGTACAAATATTATCAAACTCCTCTTCCTGATCTATTACAGCAACATCGCGATAAATTGTATCCGGAGCTTGCGAAGGCGGCCAATCGTTGGTTGGAACAGTTGAATAGATCACCTAAGTACCCAGAAACCTTGGCGATGTTTCTTGAACAATGTCATCAGGCTGGGCAGAATCACCCCACTCCACTAATTTTGAAATATGAAGTAGGAGGCTACAATTGTCTCCATCAGGATTTGTACGGTGATATCTTCTTCCCTTTTCAAGTCGTGTTTACTCTGAACCAACGAAATGAAGATTATACAGGCGGTGAATTTTTACTCATCGAACAGCGACCACGGGCACAGAGCAGAGGTCATGTTATTACGCTGAATCAAGGTGAAGGTCTCATCTTTCCAACCCAACATCGACCGATATTAGGTTCGCGTGGATATTACAGGGTGACTCTGCGACATGGCGTTGGCACGATCACCTCTGGAACGCGGTATAGTTTGGGGGTTATATTTCATGATGCGAAGTAAATCCAAACCGACATGTCCTCCAAATAATCATGTAACAAATCGGAATTGCTACTTCTTGTCTAATCCGTACGTAAAATATG
This sequence comes from Cytobacillus sp. IB215665, assembly GCF_033963835.1. Taxonomy (NCBI): domain Bacteria; kingdom Bacillati; phylum Bacillota; class Bacilli; order Caryophanales; family Bacillaceae; genus Cytobacillus; species Cytobacillus sp. IB215665. The sequence goes on along the minus strand of NZ_JAXBME010000026.1, from coordinate 21,602 downwards.
ATTTAGCAGGTGGTTGCAGATGACAATTGAGTATTTATATAAAACGCCGAAAACATTGCTGAATAAGGGAACTGGTTTTTTGTCCGGATATAGCCACTCATTGAACCCATATACGGGATGCGCATTCGCTTGCTCGTATTGCTATGTGCGGCAAATGCCTGTCTCTACTTTTCGTAACGCAGAATGGGGAACTTGGGTAGACATTAAAAAAGATGCTGCGTCCACATTCCAAAAAGAATTGCTCAGAGCTAAGACCAAAGGGCCGGTCACCATCTTCATGTCATCTAGCACGGACCCATATCAATCAATCGAACACAAGGAGAAAATTACGGAGTCTTTACTGAAAATCATGGTGGAAAATCCTCCGGACTTCTTGCTTGTTCAAACACGAAGCCCGCTTGTTCGCAGGGACATTAAGATGTTGCAACAGTTGGGAGCCAAGGTTCGGGTAAGTATGACAGTAGAGACCGATAGAGAAGATATTCGCAAGCATTTTGCGCCCTACGCTCCTCCTATTCCGGCAAGGCTTAAAACACTTCAACTGCTTGCGGAATTCGGTATTCCTACACAGGTTGCCATCGCACCTGTATTACCGAGTAGCGAGCGATTTGCGGATATATTGCGGCCCTTGGTTAACCGAGTATGTATTGACGATTATTTCATGGGGGACGGCAGTGGTGGTAAACGAACACACAAGTTGGGCTTACAAGAATTATATAGAAATCTGGAAATGGAAGAATGGTATGATCCTTCCGTCTATCAAATGGTTTATAAGCGAATGCGGCAGTATTTTTCAGAAGACGAACTTTTCATTAGCCAGAGGGGTTTCGAACCCTAGTGCTAACATAATGACCACCTTGTCTTCATTTTGGAACTAAAAATGTGCTGAAACATCTGTGATACAAATGTTATATGAAAAATATGGCTTCACCTTATCTTACTTACGCCGTACAGGATCTTTATATGTATCATTTCATGTAGCCAAAAAATGATTGTATACAAAACGACTGCAACCTATGGTTTTAGCAATGAGTGTTTTTTGTTCTTTGTTTAGTTAAATTAGAAATTTAATGGCTTTATTGACGAGCACCGTCTTCACCTAACCTATCTATTAATAGGTTGAATATATGATATGACAAGTGATTTTATGCTTACACAATGGTCATTCACCCCCACTCAATCTTCACTCGCTTTGCATTGTTTTTGTTTGAAGTGGGGCTCCTCTAACTGGAAAATGATAAATATGAATTAATGGGGTTGTATTATGAAAAATAACAAACATTTTAATTTTTACAAGCTATGGCTAGGACAGTCTATAAGTTTGCTAGGTACCCAGTTTACATTAGTAGCTTTGCCACTTTTTGCATTAGAGGTACTAGAAACAAGTGAGGCGAATGCTGCCTTACTTCGTGGGATTATATTCATACCCTACCTAATTTTCGGATTAGTAGCCGGTGCTTTAATAGACGTCCTTCATAGAAAAAAAGTTTTGCTAATTTGTAGTATATGCCAAGGCATTTTATTTTTATCAGTATTCTTACTGACTGTAACAAATATAATGACGTTCCCTTTATTGGTGTTTCTCATGTTTTTAAATGGCATATTTACTACTTTTTACAACATTGCAATTCCTTCTTTCTTACCGGAAATATTAACAGGTAAAGACAACTTGAAAAAAGGAAATGCTCAACTAGCTCTCTCGGAGTCTCTTTCTATAGTAATTGGTCCTATGCTAGCAGGAATTGTTATTACTCTAGCTGGATTAACAGGCTCTTTCACTGTTGACGCAGTTACGTATTTTGTTTGTTTTGTATTTGTATTATTTATTTCAAGGTTTAAACCGCATACAGAAGGCTCTTTAAAAAATGTAAATATAAAATCCATATATATCAACATATATGAAGGGTTGATATATTTTAAAAAACATCCTGTATTAGAACCAATTGTAAGTTGTGGCGCTGTTTACGGCTTTTTTAAATACATACTAAATAGCATTTTAGTAATATTCCTTTATAAGGTAATGGGTCTATCTGAACTTGAAATAGGATTTATTATAGGCTCAGCAGCGGTGGGATTTTTAATAGGCAATACGATACTTATGAAAAAAAGTCAACAATTTAATAATACAAAAGTGCTTATTTATAGCGCTACTGTTTCAGTTATCGGTCTGTGCTTTATACCGATAATGGGATATTTAGGAACCGTTATCGGTATAGTAGCTGCAAGTATCATACATGGTATGGGAGAAGGTGTATTTGGTCCTTACGCTGCAACCATACGACAACTTGCCTCACCAAGCCATATGCTAGGTCGAGTAAATGCTGTACAACGTACGCTTAATTGGGGAGCTTGGGCATTGGGGAGCTTTGCAAGTGCATTGTTAGTTTCTATATTTGGGCTTCAAACTACGTTATTTATAGGAGGCTTCGGAACAACGTTGTGTTTAATGGTGTTGCTAAGGCGAGGCGTATCAAAAGGAACCAACATTGAATATATGAGTTCAATTTAGAGGAGATGATTATGATGAATAAGATATTAAAAGGAACTGACATAGAAAATACACCACACATTTTATTTGTAGGGGGATGGACAAAGCCTATACAAGATGCTTTAGACAGGGGGTATAGTGTTTCGTATATAGGGTCTTACACTAAACACATATATTTCGATGGAACGATCTTAGAAAAGTGTTTCTATAAAAAAGAAATAGACACAACAAACATACCAGTATGTGTATACTATGCTGAAGAATTGTACACAGAGAATCAGTTTGATATGGTCGTATCTTTCAACGAAACGGCCTTAGATACAGCTTCTATAATTGCAAAGATTTTTGATGTTAAAGGAGCTTCTTTTAACGCTAATATGATAACCCGTAATAAAGACATGATGCGTGAAATTCTAGCAGGCAAGGACTTTTCGATAGATTCAATAGTTTGCAACAATATAAAAGATATTGATGAATTTTTGAGCAAAAAAGATAGTATTATAATAAAGCCCCTGATTGGTGTAGGTGGTAAAGAGGTATCTAAGCTAGACATAGGAGATGACGTAGAGGTATTTATTAAAGATAACGGTATTCAGCTACCTACTTTAGTGGAAGAGTACGTTGAAGGTGACGTGGTTTATACGGTCGAAGCCGTTTCTTATAACAAAAAACATTCTATACTAGCTATATCGGCTGAAATATTTAAAGAAGATACGTTTTTAATAAACTATACTATTATGCCGGCACCTATAGATGAATTTCAAAAAAAATTAATCATTGAGAAAGTAATGCTATTTTTGGACGACATGCAGCTGGAAGACGGCATTACTCATACAGAGGTAAAGATAGACAAACAAAATAACCCAATAATCATAGAGTCTCAAGTCAGAATAGGTGGAGGAAACATTTGGAGAATGGTAGAATTAACAACCGGGATATCTCAATTTGGATACTATTATGATGCGTTAGCAACTAAAACTATCGATGAATATAGATGTGTACCTTCTAAATGTCAAGCTATGTCTTTAAGTTTGATTCCAAAACCAGGTTGCTTAAAAGAAATTAAGTATAAAGGGTTAGCTAACATATCTGAGGTCGTATTAATTGATCTATTAGTAAAAGAGGGCGACACTATACCAGCTATTGTAGACAGTACTCAGCGTAAAGGATATATATTATTTGTGGCTAATGATATAAAACATATGTACGAAGTTGCAAACAAAATATGTGACAATATAACGTTTGTTTATCAGGATTTATCAGAATGGAAACCTTCTTTTAAAAAAATATTTAAAAGGAATGTGACACATGACTGGTCTTTATCACATGAAAAAGGACAAGTTAAACCACAACTGTCGATTAACTAAAAATAGGTAGACTACTCCCGTAAATAAATTCATAGCTTTTCAATAATAGAATTCATCTTAGAATACCAATTGATGAGTAAGTTGCTTTCAAGGAATCTTCTTGAAAAGAGACAAAGGATAGCATTTGGAAAACATACCGTTCTGCTGTTTGACCTACCATAAGGTAGTAGTTGCGGATTGTCGAGCTCTTACGGGCACAATGTACCCTGTTGAGTTTTATTCCGCAACTTTTCTCATCGTTACTATTATAGTAAATACAATTAATATAATAGTTTATCGTAACATTTCAACAAAGTAGGCTGTCAAATTCTAGTTTGTAATAATGAAATGATCAACACTGAATCATACATGTTTAAGGATAGGTCAACATATTTTATTAAATTTTCCTTGTATTAAGAAACTAATAATTTGTGAGAGGAAGGGCTGGATGGAAAAAGCTGTATTTGTGCAAATTGGTGATTATAAACTATTTGCACAATTGTTTGGGCAGAAAAAAGATAAACCAACTATTGTAATGGAATCAGGGTATGGAGAATCATCAAAAACTTGGGACTCTATAATCCAAGAAGTTTCGAAGCTAACTGAAGTACTTATATACGATAGAGCTGGATTAGGGGAAAGTGAAAAAAGTTCTAATCCAAGAACAAGTAGAGAGATGGTAAAAGAACTAAAAGAACTAATAAATCAAGTGAAAATAAAACCGCCTTATATATTAATAGGTCATTCATTTGGCGGAGTAAACGCACGGATTTATGCTACTAAATATCCTAACGAGGTTTGTGGATTAATTTTAATTGACTCTACTCCAGAGAATTATAGAGAAAAGTTTCTTCCAACCATGTCCAAGGAGTTTCAAGAATCATATAATAACCAATTTATTTATGAAGGTAATTATGATGAATTTATGGAAAGCTTAAAACAGCTAAAAGAATCCAAAATGAAATTAAATGTACCTTTAACTGTTCTGTCAGCAGGAAAAAAAGATCATTACTCCAAAAAATCTCAGGAATTGTGGAATGGAATGCAAAGAGAAATTCTTGATATATCTTCAAACAGTGATTTTATCAATGCTGAGAATAGCACTCATTATATACATAAAGATAACCCGAAAATTGTCATTAATGCCATAAAACAAATGATTAATACTTTTTAGTATAGTTTACCTGATTTTCAGTAAAGGGTCCGTAATTATAGATATTCAATCTTGTGTTTCAGAATTGGGTTCAAAGTTCTTATTAGAGAGGGAGGAGAATCAAATTTTGATTGTCAAAAAAAGCTATAAAAACAAGATAAGGGGGTGTTGTGTTGGTTAATGTAGAAGTACCGTTAAGATGTACAGGTGTTGCGGCTGTATTATTAAAAAGAGTTGGAGCAGATTACAAAGTTCTATTGCTTAAACGTGATACAGCAGTTTTACAAGATGTTTGGTGTTACATAGGTGGTAGTATAGAAGAAGGAGAAAAAGCGTGGGAAGCTGCTCTCAGAGAAATTGAAGAGGAAACAGGGATTACTTGTAATTCACTCTATACATCGAATCTATTTGATCAAATTTATTCACCTCAAGAAAATTACATTTATATTGCTCCGGTCTTCATAGGTTATGTGGATGAAACACAAAAGGTAAGTTTAAACTATGAGCATAGTGATTATAAATGGGTTTCCTTCAAGGAAGCATTTGAAACAGTTTCATTACCAGGTAACGAAGAAGTACTTCGTTCTATAGAAAAACACTTTGCTAATCGTAAACCATTACATAATCTACGTATACAACAATAGAAGCGCTTCGGCAGTATTTTTACTTGCTTGTATTTTTAGTCTATTAATCTTTCTATGGGTTCGAAAATCCCCTTTGTGGAAATTGGTATAAACATAAGATGGATTTTAAATAATTGGTAGCAAACAGCTGACTGAGCGAGTAATTAGCATATTGAGTAGAAAATGAATTACCTTATTCGTATAGGTTACGGCATTTGGCAAGACAACAATGGCTAATCAGCTTGCTGAAGTACTTCGAAACAGAAGTGAGAACGTGAATAAAACGAGAATCTATCATTTTCATAATCCAAAATCAAAGATTACACAAGTATTGATGAGTTTCAAGAACATAAGGTTATACTCGGGACCACACAAAAAATAATGCCATAATCTTCAGCTTTATGACGCGATGACCTTAAAATCATCGTGTTTTTGTATACACCAGAAAGTTGTTGTAAGCAACAAATCATTTTAGGAATTATAAGTATTAAATAAAGAAGTAATATTTTCATAGGTGGAATAAATATGACAAAACTAATTGTTGTTCTTAGTAATTATAAACCAAATTGGGTAAATCAATTTGGATATGAAAAAATAGAATTCTTAATGTTCTAGGTGATAACATTGTTGGAATCGAACATATTGGAAGTACTTCTATAAAAGGGATCATACCTATTAGGGTCAGGATTTTTCTAATTAGGTATGATTCTTCTATAGATAGAGAAAATTTAAGCTTTCAAAGAAGAATTTATGATAACTCCGCCATTATGGTACCTGCTCGAATGTTGCACAATGTATAATACTCCCTGGCATCATACATTGTGTTGCAATTCGGTAGAAGCGTTGCCGATTTCTTAATTGTTGACTAGTAACAGAATCTCTTCTTTGACTGTTTGCCAGGCGGAAGAGGTAGTATTTGTCAACATGAGATGTTCTGCAGTAAGAAGGTTAACATATTTTACACTATCTCCTGCACTTTCTGCTTCACGGTGAAAGTGATCACTAATTCCGATCGGTACGTGGATATCAAGTGCACCATGAATAAGTGTCTGGTGGACACCGATTGGAAGAAGTTCAACAGGAGAAGCATGTTTGTAGCGCGTTGGATATTCCTGTGGCGACCCCCCAATTAATTCAGCTGTTGGATTATCTGGTTCGCGAGATAGCACCATGTCACGATAATGATGCACACCATGCATCATTTCAAGGTCGTTCACTCCGGCAAGGCTAACAGTACCGCGAATAGAGATAGGGTCTTCGATGAAAAGCTCGCTATCCCTTGCAATACGATGGCGTGCAGCAATCCAGGTCGCGAGATGACCACCAGCGGAGTGACCAACTGTGACAACTTTATTCAGGTCGAGTGGATAAGATTTTGAAAGGGTACGTATGTAGTCACTCGCATTCGCAGCATCAATTAATGTACCTGGCCAACCTCCACCTTCTTGACCAGTGCGACGGTATTCAATGTTCCATGTTGCGATCCCGCTTGCTGTTAAATCCTGAGCAGCTTTTCTCATTCTCTCAAGAGTGACTCGTTTTCGCCAGAATCCACCGTGAATGACAATGGCGACAGGATGAGGTCCTTCACCTTCAGGAAGAAGTAGTTCACCAAATTGATTTTGGTTTGTTCCGTAAAATATTTTTTCCATTCTTCTTTCACCTCAATTGTTGATGATTGATTCCAATTTTATTAAAACATAGTTTTTATTCGAAACAAAGTTATATTAAGAAAGCCCTTAGTCAACTTTGCCCCTGTCTTTGGAGAAAGAAAGTGGTTACTAATTAATTTGAAAGATTTGTCTAAACAACACATCTTTGCTCGTTATTTTTAAGATTAAAAAGTTATCGTTATTGGACAATAATTTACAAGTAATTATTCTTAATTAAACGTAAGAGGACTTTTCTTGAAAATTGAATTTGTAAAATAAATGAATGTATATATGATATTGTGAGGAAATTTAAAGCTAAATTTAATGGAGAAAGAGAGGGTAAAGTTATGTTGAAGAAAACGTTAGATGTCATTTTAGTATTAATGGCTATTACTTCCTTCTACATCATTTGTTGAAAAACTAGGAAATAACCCTAGTTATTGGCGCAGAAAACTATTCAAGAACAATAGCTATAGGTATTGTATCTGAAAGACAACAAAAAAAGTCTTAGGTTGAATAGGAGAATCCCACCTTTTTTCAGACAAAAAGAGGTTTATGGAAATGAATAACGATGAAATGAACTTTCTAGCTAATAATATTAAATTCCATTCCATAATCAATATGTCAAACCCTTACTATCAGCTTCTTTCTCTTTACTAGTCCCAATAATCCCAGAACCGATAACAATACCTATAGCTGTTCCAAAACCTGGACCTAGAGCTACACCGACTCCAATATTATCTATTCCCGATCCTATAATCATTCCCATAATCAATCCAATACCGCTGCCCATGGCAATCCATATACCTACATAACGTCCTATTAAAGCTCCTTTTTCGACATACCCGAATTCTTTTTCAACAGCCTCCTGGATGTTGTGAAAATATTGTCTATACACTTTAATTTTGGTTTTATTGTAATGTTGTATGACTTCTGTTAGAAGTTTCTTTAATTCATCAAAATCACTCAATAATTTATGATTAGGTTCATCTTTAAGCATGTTTAGCATTCGCATCAATACATCAATCTTAAGTTTCTTTTTCTTTTGTTCATCCAATTCTTTTACTAAATTTTCTATTTCTATAATATATTCCTTCATTTTTCCACCCCTTGATTAACAAATATAGTTTACCTATGGCTAAACTTTAAATAAAAGTAGTGATCATGGTACAAGGATATATATTTTATATAGGTACTTCTTTGCTCCATTGTTTCTTTGAAAATGAATTTAATAAGTTAAAATAGTTTTAACAATTGATATGCCCAAATTAATCTAATTATACATGAGGAGTAATTAGCTCTTTACATTCCTAAGGGTTATACGTATGATAACAAAATGGAAATTTTGATAAATAATGAATGACAAAGATAGTCAAATATATAGTTAACAAAAATTAGTTTTTGTGCAGGATTCGTTAACAGAAGTTACCCTATTATTTTTAAAGACAAATACATTTTATAAAATATATGAAAAAAACTTTTGACATTAAACTAACTTCAAGGTTTAGGATATTCATATGGTAATAAAAACCTATTATTACCTAATACCAGTAAATGGACTCTAGAATTATATAATCAGGGGGAGAAAATATGGAATTTAAAAAGCTTGAAAAAACATTTAAAATTGTCGGAATGAAAAATAAAGGAGAATTCAAAAACTTTGGTAATGAAGTACCGATGAATGCTCAGAAATTTATGAGTAGGGTAGACGAAATCTCGAACCACACTGGAACAGAAATAGCCCTCTTCGAGCCTAAAAAGGGCGATGACCATCTTGAAGGAGAATATTATGTAGGAATTATTGTGTCGGATTTTATAACAGAACTTCCTTCAGACATGGAATATATTGAAGTAAAGGATGAATTCGTTGTAACGAGAGGGAGTATAATGGAAGTCGGTGAACTTCATTCTAAATTAGGAGAATGGGCGAAAGAACAAGGGTATCATAATAAGCAAAGTTCATACATAATAGAAACTTATCATCCTGTAGAAAACGGTGAAGAAGTGGAAATCTATATACCCATCAGCTAGTTACAAAAGAAACACATTAGGTATGGAAATATGATGGATGCTTACGAACAATCTGGCGCTAATCTAAAATAGAGATTAGCGTTTCCCATTAAAGAAGTTAGCATGGATTTTTTTTTACTTCTATACTATTTCTAAAATGTTTTGTTTATTAATATGTATATTTATTACCAAATATTTAGTAATGACAATTTAATTTTAATATTATAAGATTTAGCAAACTATTCATATAATGGAGGAAAGTATGTTTGCTACAGTAATGTGGTCAATTTATTTGATCTTTCTAGCAGCTTCAATGATTGTTTTTTTATACGTGGAGAAGCTTAAAACAAAAAGGCAAAAACTTGATTTAGTAATGCACATTATCACTTTTATTGGGCTATTTGGCTATGTATATAATATTCAAATGTTAACCCCTTTTATTTGGATGATAATATTTGTATGTGCATTAATATGGGGGATAACAGGAATGGTTTTTCCTCCAGGTTATATAAAAAAACCATCAATTATAGAAAGTATTTTTGGCATATTAATCAGTATTCCTCTTTATTATGGTTTGTATCAATATGCATTTTAAAGTCAAGTATCTATTCTTTAGAATTTGATACACAGGTGCAAGTACATAGTATGTATTACATTATAAACCGATATGACATCCAATTAAGGAATGATCACATACCGTTATGCTTGGAAATAACGGAGAAAGTAGAATCAATTTCATTGATCCGTAATCTTATAGCTACATAATGTAATAGTTGCCAGTGATTCGTTCCACTACATAGCGCATTTCTAGAGAAAGAAATGCGCATTTTTAAATGAATTGGGCAAGTGAAACGCAAGGTAGAAGAAACAATGTAAGGTAATCAGATTCCCCGCTCTTCACAATATTCATCAACTAGCTGTTCAATTTGATCAAGCTCTGGATATTTACCAGAAAAGGAGAATTTTACTTCATCAACAAGCTCCCCCATGTTATATACGTGAATTGCTCCATTTTTCTCAATTAAACTATATTCAGGCTCAAATCTATATCCATTCCGGTCTATTGCACCCATTTGTTCATAACCAGCTCCTTAAACGAAAGTTAACTTTGCATTTATTATTGCACGCATTATACATTAATAACCTCAATTCTTTCTGTCCATTCTTAGTTAATCAAAAATACCAACTAGAACTTTAAAACAAATAACTATTTGATGAAATCTATGATCACATTATAAAAGAAAGTTTTTCAAATAAATCAATACAGCGCCTTTCTCTATGGATGAGTCTATAAATTTGAATTTGTTAAATTGGTGATTGAGAAATAGCTATCTTACTTGAAAAGGAATTAGGTTGATCTAATTCCTTTAATGAAGAGAAGAGAGAAAAAGTTGAATAGCATAAGAAAATTGAATTTTCTATAAAAACCGTTTATAAATTCCATAAAATACAATACATGTAAATTATCAGAATTGATAAGGGGACAATACGGAAATGTAAACCTGCAACCTTTGATTTTCTAGGATTTACTCACTATTGCAGTAAAAGTAAACACGGGAAATTTAGGGTGAAACGGAAATCAAGTCGGAAGAAAGTACAAAGTAAATTGAAAGTGTCTAAAGAATGGTTGAAGAAGAATAGAAATAAAGGTATTCATATAATCATGGATAGATTTAGACGCTCACTTACAGGAAATTACAACTATTATTGCATTACCGATAACACCATAAATGTTAGCAGTTTCAAAGACAAAATCGAGAAATTACTCTTTAAATGGCTCAATAGAAGAAGTCAAAGGAAATTTTTTACGCGGGATAAATTCAGGATATTTCATGATAAATATCCACTACCTTCACCAAGAATTAAAGTGAATATATATGATTTAAGAAAAGATATTAGCTATAATCTGTGAATGATGATTAGGAGGAGCCGTGTGCATTAATAGTGCAAGCACGGTTCTGCGAGGGGATGGAGTACAATTTTCCGAAAAGTAGAAAGACTCCATTCTACTCAACTTTATACTGAAAAGCGTCTTTAATTATATTAAGGTACATTTCTTTACAGAAATAAGTATTCTATTAGTTCATAGTTTATTGAACAAAGATGTCGAAGTTATAAGGAGAGGATGTGGCAGCTCTTAACCTATGTAATTTAAATATCCACATTGAATAATTGAAGCTTTGCTTTTGAACTTAATTTGTTTCTTTAGTTATAATCGAAATTTTCCACTAGAAGACCTCTAAAATTAACCTCTTTTTCCTATTACTTTCATGAAACATTTACGAACACAAAAGCATCTAATGGAAAATAATTTATTTTTCATTAGATGCTTTACTTTTATGAGGACTTATTGGACAGCCTCTTTCACTTAGTATAGTGGTACATTATTTCTTATTTTTTTAAATCTTCAATAGAATCAATATCCATGTAGGCAGGTACAACTAGCCCAATTTTCGTTCCCTCTAGATTTGCTCCTAAATCTTCGAAGTCACCTTCATACTTATTGTAGTAGTCCTCATGAGTTGATGGTAACCATCCAGCTACATGAGCATCTACACTACCATCTGCAACACCCGTCCACATAGGTCCAGCTTCCACTTGACGTAAGGTTACATCATACCCTGCATCGGATAAAACTTTACTAACAACATTGGTACTAGCAATTTCACTAGCCCAAGCAACATAGGCAATCTCAATTTCATCACCATCAACAGGTTTTATACCCTCAGTCCATTTTTCTACATTTTCTTTATTTTCCTCAACCCATTTAGATGCAGCTTCCTCTGGTTTCATACCTTCCTCAATCATCACCATTACGTTTTCCATATCTTCTGAAGTCCAATTAAATTGGTCAAGAATTTGGTAAGCAACTGGATGATCTTCTTTAAGGCCAGTTCTTACAATTGTATGAATAGATTCAGCTTCACCAAATATTCCCTTAGGGTCTTCTAGGTATTTTAGATCAAACTTAGAAAACTTCCAATGTGGTGTCCAACCAGTGACGATGATAGGTTCTTCTTTTTCGTAAGCTTTTTTCAAAGCGGCGGTCATGGCTGCCCCAGAGCCTTCAATTAAATCCCAGTTTTCAAGTTCATATTGCTCAATTACCTCAGCTGTGGATTTCATCAATCCAGCTCCTGGATCAATACCCACAATTTCAAAGTCAACACTTTCTCCTACTGAAGATGCTGCATTCTCTTCAGTTTTATCTTTGTCATCTGCACCTCCACAAGCGGCTAAGCTTGCGATCACGGTAACAGCTAGTAAAAATAGAGACCATTTTTTAAACATTACATTCTTCCTCCTTGTTTGTTTTTTCCTATATTTTGGGTTAATCTATCAAGAATAATAGCAATAATAACAATAGATATTCCTGCTTCAAAGCCCATCCCTGTTTGAATTTGTGTAACAGCTCGATAGACTTCAGCTCCTAATCCGGGAGCTCCTACCATCGAAGAAATGACAACCATTGACAAAGATAACATGATACTCTGATTCACTCCCGCCATGATGGTTGGCATTGCTAATGGTAATTGTACTTTCAATAATCGTTGCCTTGTAGTAGAACCAAAGGCGTGTGTGGCTTCAATTAAATCATTTGGAACCTGCTTAATTCCTAGAGTAGTTAGTCGAATGGCAGGTGGCATAGCAAAAATAACAGAAGCCACAATCCCTGGGACCACACCAATATTAAAGAAAAATATAGCAGGTATTAAATATACAAATGCAGGCATCGTTTGCATTAAATCTAATATTGGGGTAATAACTCTATTTACTGTATTGTTTTGCGAGGCCCAAATTCCTATGGGAATCCCAACGATGATGGAGATCGCAACAGATGTGAGGACGAGAGAGAGAGTTTCCAACATCTCAGCCCAATATCCTAAGTTATCAATAAGTAATAGTCCAAATAAAGTAAATATCCCTAGTTTCCAGTTTCCAATTTTCCATGCAAATAAAGTAAAAATGAGCATGAGGAGGAAGGTACTTATAGCTTCATTTCCTCCAATATTTACGAAGTCTAGTTCAAGTACTTGTACAATTGCATCCACAAGCCATTCTAGCCCTTCTGATAGAGATTCAAAAAAACCTTCGAAATGATTGGTTAGCCATTCGACTGTTACATCTACCCAATCAGCTAAAGGCAATCTAGGCATTTTCATAGGCAATCGCCTCCTTATAAAAGCTAGTTCTCACTGTTTATGTGTTCATCGTTACCTGCAAGTCCTCCAAGGACTGCTCCTCGGATAAGAATGCCAGATATAACATTCTCCTCGTTTACGACAGCCATAGGTAAGGTAGTTGTAGCCATAAGCTCCAACACATTAGTTAGTAGCGTCTCTTTAGATACAGTAGAAATATCCTTTATTAAAATGTCCTCGAGATGCTGATTTTTTTCAATTGCTTTTAGGGCTGCATCAGCTGTGACAACGCCAAGTAAATGTTTCTTTTTATCTACAACAAAGATTGTGGAAATGCTCCTATCTTTCATTAGTTGTAGAGCAACACGAGGACCTTTATCTAGTTGAACCGTTTCAGGTGACTTCATCACATGTCCTGCTGTAAGAACTTTAGATAGATCAACATCCTCGACAAATCGTTCAACATATCGATTGGCTGGATTCATTAGAATTTCCTCTGGAGAACCAATTTGAACAATATTCCCATCTTTCATCAGAGCTATTCTGTCACCAATACGTAAAGCCTCATCTAAGTCATGAGTAATGAATATAATGGTTTTATTCATGCTAGATTGTAAGCTTAAAAGCTCGTCCTGCATCTCTTTTCTAATTAAAGGGTCAAGCGCACTGAAAGCTTCATCCATTAAGAGAATATCTGGATCATTTGCTAAAGCACGAGCTAAGCCTACACGTTGTTGCATTCCACCGCTCAATTGAGAAGGGTATTGATTCTCATATCCTTCTAGTCCAACGAGTCGAAGTGACTCAAGAGCTTTTTCTTTCCTTTCAGATTTACTTATCCCTTGTACCTCTAGACCGTACTCTGTATTTTGTAAAATTGTTCTATGAGGAAAGAGAGCAAATTTTTGAAAGACCATACTCATTTTTTTTCGACGAATACCTAGTAATTTGTCTTTAGGCATGCTTACTAAATCATCTTTATAAATGTAAATATTTCCACTTGTCGGTTCAATTAGTCTGTTAAGCAATCGAATGAGAGTTGATTTCCCACTCCCTGATAAACCCATAATGACAAAAATTTCACCTTTATATACATCAAAATTAGCTGAATTAACACCAACAGTAGCACCTGTATTTTTAAGGATGTCTTGTTTAGATTTTCCTTCCTTTAGCATGTCTAAAGCCTTTTTGTAGTTCTTCCCAAATACTTTTGTCAATTCTTTTACTGTTAAGATTGTTTCTTGAGCCATGCTCGTACACCTCTTATCTCAAATGTCCACTCTCTTATCTCTACCCAACAGTTTATATTGTATGCAACCATAAGTTTGATTACAAAGCGGATAAGGGAGTGTACAGCGTCATAAACTACGTACAGAATAGACTGTACAAACTGACCGTAGAGTACCTTACAATTCCTCTCATATTGTTTGAAATCCTTAGTATTTCGTTTCTTTACAATGTAAGAATAAATGAGTAGTCTATAATTACAACAACTTGGAATAGGGAGCGAATTGTTATGGACAAGGAAGAGAGACTTATAAAAGCGAGAGAACGAGTAATTGATTCTATTGCAAAAAATATGTCCTTATATGGTGTAACTCCATCAATTGGCAGGTTATATGGTTTGCTATTCTTTCAAAATGAACCTATGACGTTAGATGAGATGAAAGAAGCGCTAGGTATGAGTAAGACGAGTATGAGTACTTCAGTTCGTACATTAATGGATTTGAAAATGGTTGATAAAGTGTGGAAAAAAGGATCAAGAAAGGATCAATATGTAGTTGAAGACGATTGGTATCAGACCTTTATAGATTACTTTTCCATTCAGTGGAGACATGCAACTATGATTAATATACAAGCAATTGAGAAGTCTAAAAATGAAATAGAAGATATCTTATTAAGTACTGATATTGATGAGCAAATAAAGGTAGTAATTGAACAGGATTTAAACAAGCTTAATAAAGCGTTACAGTACTATGAATGGTTAAACCATCTCATTGATAACCTTGAGTCTCACAATATATTTGAGTGGATACCTAAACCAGATTAGAAAGACCGTGAAAATACCTTACTTAGATTGGTTTGGGATAATGTTTGTTCATATTACAACACTCCAGAGTGAGAAGATATATGATGGATAATGACTAGTAGCCGGCTAATGAACCTGGCAAATTACAGGAGATGAAATGGAGGTGAATGCTCTTTGTCA
This sequence comes from Cytobacillus sp. IB215665, assembly GCF_033963835.1. Lineage (NCBI taxonomy): Bacteria > Bacillati > Bacillota > Bacilli > Caryophanales > Bacillaceae > Cytobacillus > Cytobacillus sp. IB215665. The sequence goes on along the minus strand of NZ_JAXBME010000026.1, from coordinate 5,979 downwards.
ATAATATTGGAGCATTGCTTCGGTAAGAAGTCTTTCTCATATAAATAAGGTATATCCAGCTCCCTTATTTAAAAATATATATAAATTAGAAAAGACCGATAAATTATTTATAATTACTGTTTCTTGTAATAGGAGCTTGCTATTAGCAAGAAAACTGCTTAAACGTATATTCCCACATTAAGCCCCTTACTTTTATATATCATCATATTTTAAAGTACTTTTCAAATCTAGTTCGAAAGATTAAAAGAAATTTATGATTGCTGTTCCTCTTTACAAAAAATTCACATAAACGCCCTCTTAAATTAACAAACTCCTTTTCAATATTTCCTGCTTCAATATACAAAAGCAAAAAACATCAAGAAATCTCAAACTGAAAAAGATAGAATTAAACAAGAGAGGAGAGTTAGACCTTAAATGGGATATCATTATACGATTCAGAAAGTGATTGATTATATTGAGTTAAACCTACAAAATGACTTAACACTTGAAGAACTAGCCAATAAAGCTAACTTTTCAATCTATCATTTTCATAGAGTATTCCATACGTTGGTAGGAGCATCTGTAATGGAGTACGTTAGAAAAAGGAGGTTAGTACAAGCAGCTTATAAAATTTCCTGTACAGATATTCGAGTAATTGATATTGCTTTGGAAAATGGATTTAGGTCCCATGAAACGTTTACACGTTCTTTCAAAAAATTATTTAAAATGACACCTAGCGAATATAGAAAACGAAATATTAAAACACAATTATATCCAAAGGCAAATGTACTGCAGCGTCGATATAATCCCTATTTAGGCGGAATTGAAATGGGATTTCGTATTGTTAAAAAACTAGAATATAAAGTGGTTGGTTATGAGCTAAGAACGACAATAGATGATCGAAGGAATTTTAAAGAAATTCCACATTTTTGGGAGGTGTATAAAGAGCGAAATTTGGGCGGTAAGATAAAAAATTGTATTCATAGTGACAAAATGGTTGAGTTAGGCATTTGTACAGATTTTAATATAGAAACTGGAGAATTTATATATATAATTGGGGCAGAAGTGAATAATTTTGATCAAGTCGAGGAAGGTCAAACTTCTAGAATATTTCCAGAAACTGAGTTTGCTGTCTTTACTACACCAAAAGTAAAACCAGCAGATTTTAGTAAATCAATTCAAGAAACTTGGCGCGTAATATATGAAGAATGGTTCCCACACTCTGTTTATGAACATGCAGGTACTACCGAGTTTAGTGAGAGGTGTAATATAAATTCCCAAAATTTATTGCAAAATAATATTTATGTTCCTATAAAAAAGGTTTCGCTCTAAGTTAAATAATGATACTCAACTACAATTCTATAATTCTTATTTAAATAAGAATTCCACCTGTGGAATAGATTATTTTTACTTAAGGAAAGAAGGAGTTTAGATATTTCATTGAGTAAATTCTATATTAATAGGAGTTGAATTTTATGAATGAAGAAATGTTTGCTGGCTATCGAAGAGTCGAGCTTACTGACGAACAATTAGATATAACATTTTCAATATTTGTTATGTATCCAACGAGTATACCCGAAAAAGTGGATAACATTGGACCATATCAATTGAATATTTCGAGTGATGCTAAACCTCAAGAAGGTATGTTCAATTTGGTGTTAATATCTCATGGCACCGGTGGTTCACCTTTAGTTTATCGAACGATTGCTTCCCATTTGGCTCGCAAAGGATTTGTTGTAGGAATGATTGAGCACCCATTTAATAATATAAACGACAACACATTTGAAGGTACTGTGGATAACCTAACGATGAGGCCAAAGCATATTTCTATGGCGATTGATTGGTTCTTTAATAATGAAAATTTCACGAAAATTTTAAAACCTGATTCTGTCTCAGTTATCGGACATTCTATGGGAGGGTACACAGCATTAGCTGCAACAGGAGGAGTACCAACCTCTTTTCCATATGAATCTTCTGATGGAAAAGTTCATCTTATTAATGTTACACCAGATTACAGAATTAAATCTTTAATTCTGTTAGCACCAGCTTCAGTCTGGTTTAAAGATAAGGGTGCTTTGCAAGACATAAACATCCCTATTTTGATGTATGTAGGGGAGAAAGATCAAATTACACCTTATTTTCATGCAGACATTATATTGAATGGGATACCTGAAAGTACAACGATCCAACATACAATTGTTCAAAATGCAGGACATTTCTCGTTTCTTAGCCCATTCCCAAAAGAAATGACAAATTCATCTTTTCTTCCATCACAAGACCCACCTGGATTTAATAGAGAGCAGTTCCATCATGACCTAAATGAAGAAATATCAGAATTTTTATTTGAAAATCTATAATGAAAATAATGACATTTTTATATACTTAGAAGGGTGAATGTACTAACTCATGGTTATTCATGGTGAAAGAATGTTGTAAAGCTAAAATAATAGCAATAGCATTAAAAGACTGAGCACCAAAATTGACTGGTTGAACTCTTAATCCGAATGACCTCTGATAAAACATAAGAGTAGAGTTGATTTATATCTATTAAGAACTGTATAAAGAACCTGTAGGAAAGGTAGAAAATCCTTTAATGGCCCTTGCTAAATTTTCTACTGGTTATTTTTCTCGTACTCGATCTCTTCTTGTTCTTTGACTTTCTCAACTAATTTATAATAAACATGATGATCAATAAAGCTTATTAAGGAAATAAGAAAAGCATACAAACCTATTACTCTTTCTAATAGGAGTGTCTAACACGTACAACACTATTACTGACACGCTACCTATCAACACAACATAATTCAGAATCGACATCCCCCAACATTTACGCTCTGATAACTTCATTAACATTATTATTGTTTTGTTTTCTAACATAAAAACTACTTCCTTTCCAGATTCTCTTGCTATAATTCTAGCACTAGTACTTTTTATTTAATAAGTTGCTTCAACATGTTTTACTATAAATCTGAAATAAAGATAAGCATCTTTTTATACGCCATATTCTGTAAAAAGGGATTGCTTAAGTACTGAACATTTGAAATAATCGGTGTAAAGAATTGATTATTGTTTTCATATTAAGAAGCAAAACTTACACAAAATGAGTTCGTGGCATCTTTTCTTCTGGACAACTATGCCTAACAATACAAAGAAACTTTTTTTAGCACTAATTTGATAACAATAGCAACAATGTTTACGAAATGAGCCTTTAATGAATGCAAACGGTTGTAAAGGAGATATTTATGATTAAGAGAAAAGAATTCACAGCTAAAGAATATATAGACACATCTTTAGTTTACTTTATTATATCGGGAGTAATGTTTTTAGGAATGATAATTGCTATCTTCATTGAAGGTCTGGACAAAAGTGTCATACCAATACTTCTTTTGATAATAACATCTTTTATGGGGGGAGTTTCATACAGAAGGAAAGGAAAAAAATAAAGTTTGTAACGTGTATAGCTATATAAACTATTGTCATATTATTTAGTAATAAGAAGGATAAATGGTATCGAATTATCATCAAATCAAGTGTTATTTTATCAAGAATAGCATTTTGTTTGTAGACAAGGGAGGATTCAAAGTATGAAAATCGTTGTTACAAGTATATTCGTACAAGATCAAGACAAGGCACTAGATTTTTATTCAGGAAAGCTTGGGTTTGTAAAAAAGGAGGATGTTCCTGTGGGAGAATTTAGGTGGATAACGCTCGTTTCTCCCGATGAACTGGACGGTACAGAGCTTTTACTCGAACCGAATGAACATCCTGCCGCAAAAGAGTATCAAAAGAAGATATTTGCCGATGGTATCCCAGCAACAATGTTTGGTGTTGCAGATATTCAAAGAGAGTACAAACGATTAAAGGAAAAAGGCGTAGAGTTTTCTATGGAGCCAACAGCAATGGGTGAAGTCACAATAGCTATCTTCAATGATACATGTGGCAACCTAATTCAATTAGTGCAGAAGTAACCTATTACTAAATGATGATAATCGTCAAGGTTTTTTAATGCCACATAATCTAACTTGCTGAGAAATCAACTATATTTATATAAGAAAACACTACCTCGAGGACGTAACTTTCATTTGATAATGTGAGAAGTATCAACAAAATAAAAAAGTTAACAGAATTGAGTGAATTTAACTTTATAGAAAAATATTGACAAATCTGATTTCAATATATAGAATTTTAAAAAAATATATAAAATAAACGCTTTGATTAGGAGTAGTAAGGATAAGTTATTGTATAGAGAGCTGTCGGAAGGTGCAAGACAGTCAATAACATCCCCAACTCGCCTAGGAGTGGATAGATTGATATTTAAGTCTATACGGTTAACTTCCGTAACAAAGTCCTAAGATGTTTCGTTTAACGAAAATGAAGCAAGAAGAGTGGTACCACGATAAAAATCCTATCGTCTCTTTATGAGATAGTAGGATTTTTATTATATAAAAAAAGAATTTATGAGGTGAATTATTGTGGAAGATTGTTTTATTTGCAACAAGCATACTGGAAATATTCAAACTTCAGGAGTAACCATTTATGAGGATGATTATGTTTATGTTAGTCACATCGATCAAAATGGCAAACCACATTATTTAGGTCATATAATGATTGACTTAAAACGACACATTCCAACACTTGGTGATATGACAGTTGATGAAGCACAGGTATTTGGAATGGTCATGGCAAAAGTAAGCAAAGCTCTTATAGAAAGTGAAAATGCTGAACATGTTTATTCATATGTTTTAGGTGATGCAGTTCCTCATCTTCATATGCATATAGTTCCACGTTATCCAAATACCCCGAAAAAATATTGGGGACCTTCAGCTGTTTATGACTGGGAAAATGCTCCTATGGGTGATAACGTCGAGGTTGTAAGGCTGTGTAATCGTTTAAAAGCATATTTGGAGAATATTTGATATGGGAAATTCCATTAGTGAATTTAGTTGGGTTGGGAGCCAAGCAAATTTCGTAGACTTAATAAATGTAAATAATTTTAAGCAAGTATCATTAGGGCGGTTCGGTGGTAACTCCCTTGAAGGTCAGTATAAAAATGAAGATGGCTGCTTAATTTGGATAGATGAAAAAGCAAATTGGGAGTTTACTGTTATTTTAGATGCACACAATTCAGCCGAAAGTGCTGAATTAGTTTTAGAGCAATTCTCAAAGAGAAAGTCAGATATACTACTTATATTATCCTTACCATATGAACAGACATTAAAAAATATAGAGGGATCAATTCTAAACTTGTTCCAAGAAGATGCGTTTCTTACTGCTTGTCGAAAAGTTAAGGGGGAGACAGCTTGTCTGATCGTTCTAAGGAAGGATAAATATGTTTGGTGGTTTTCTATAGGAGATTGTATTTCTTACGTATTTCATCCAGAGCTTGCGAATCTTGGTCAGTATCAAATAAATCAACGGCAATTATACGAATGGGTTGGACTAGTCAACACATTTGACCAAGTAGTTCCCTGTTACAGTAGTGGTATAAGAGAACTAAGAAAAGGAAAGAATCGTATATTTTTAACAACTGATGGGCTAATTGAATGTCCTAAAGAACCTTACTCTTCTCCGAAAGAGATTTATAATGTAATGAAAAGTCAGCAAATTGATAAAGGAATTCTAAAATTATTACAAACTATTAAGGGAAATAATGTGATAGATAGTACAACAATTATTTCTTGGGAAGTGAAAGTAACAAAAGAAGTGGCAAGACCAAGTGAAGAATAAGTTTATTCAGCTTAAGTGAGCAGTTTCTTAATGTCCAGATAACTAATAACAAATGCCTCTATTTGTAAACTTTGCTACTATAGTTTCTATACTAGAAGATAAAGATATTGTTTTGCTTAACAGCCATCGTTTTACGGAAGAAAAGATGGTAGGAAATCGTGTTTATTTATTCGTATGAAAAGCAACAATCTATCGAAAACAGCCCTTCATCAATACCAGCTAATATAAGTCAATACATTTTAAGAAATCATAATAGATTTAAGATGATATAAT
>NZ_JAXBME010000025.1 GCF_033963835.1 Cytobacillus sp. IB215665 | reverse complement strand
GCAATTGCAGGACCGGTTCCAATAGCATATAAGATGAAATCGAACACTAAATCACTTACTTTACTCTTGTCTATTTTCATATAAAAACCTCCTCTACTTAAGATTCATGTTTCTCTTTTAAACTATCTGAAATACTTTTAGCTCTTATTCTTTCCTATAGTTTTAAAGGAGATGCTAAGAAGTAAAGCGATAAAATGAAGTATTAAGAACAACGGAAATACTTTTACAAACGAAATAATGAATATTTCATAATAGAGACCTAAAATTTCAGAAAGTATTTTCATATATGAAGAACTTGTTTCAAATAAAGGTTTATACTGGATGTCGAATATATTAAGAAGAGAGAAAGAAAGTGCAATAATGCTTATGATTAATGTGAAATTTACAGATCTGAGAATCGCTTTAGATATTTTAATCTTCAATGCTATCATCCTCGTTTATTAGAGATTAGGAAAAGGCTACCTATTCCTCCTTGTAAAAAGGTAGTTTGCTACTAGAGCAAAAGTTCCGACAAATAAAACTATCAATGTATTTACGATTACATTATCAAATCCACTAAGAAATTCATTCATCTAATCACCTCACCTATCATTGTGGTTAGTAAATTATTCTTCAATGAAAGTCAAAGGTGTTTCTGACATAAAATACTCACCAACATTATTTAATTCGATTAATTGTGATTTAAAGATTTCTCTCGCTCTTTCTATAGTTGGTGCAAAGATATGTCCGTTTGAAATGACTACATTTTTCTTGTTGGTTACCCAAAATGGAAAGTGCTTTGGTGCTGATTCTAGCTCTTGCTGAACTTCTTGTTCCGTTGCTCTACGGTAATGTTTAGCATTCACGTCAAATCCCCTTGAATGACCTCTGCTGATGTTTTTACACATATATGAATCACCAATTGATAAAGCAGAAATCCCTTGAATTTGATAAATGTAATCTTCATCTAAGGCTTGTATAAAATCTCCTTTTTTAAATTCCACTGTAAATCCCTCCCCTTACTACACATAATTGCTATTTAGTTTATTACTTTTAAATCCGTATACTTGGCAACATGACCACAATCATTCTCCCAAACGTTTACATTATAAAATTCCCCATCTTCACAAAATTGTTTAGCAGTTGGTTGTCCCATTTCTTGACCACATGTAGGACAAGTCCACTCAACTTTCATGTTTTTTGTTCCATGTAACCACCCTTGTGAATCCCTATTAGGCACAGTTATTGTTTTAATCATTCCAATTCCTCCTTTGTGAAATTAATATAAATTTAGGAACTCCCTGCTTATTAAGTCTTATTGAAAATCGTAGTCATTAAATTCATTTTCATCATATTCTACTAACACTTTTGCTTCTTCCCATTCAGCTCCGCACTTGCTACAAGTCATATCACCATCGTACTTACTTGGTGGAAACGGATTATCACAATATTTACACTCGTATTATTTAGCCACTCATAATTCCTCCTTTTCTCCACAGTACTCTTACAAAATATCTACTAAATCACAAATAATTGCATCCCAGGTTTTCTTCTCCTCTTTTAATACTTGTTCCTCAATCCACCTTTTTAACTTTTAGGAACTGCACTGTCCGATAAACAGATTCTACTAATTCATTCAGCTCGTACTTCACTTCGTTCTGATAACAATCGTCTGAAATCTCTTGTATTTTGGATGCTAAAGCTACAAGATAATCTGGAGATGGCTGCATAATTACATCCTCCTTTTGATACTAGATGTTACAATTTCAATTCGCTTTATACGTATATTGAGAAATTAAAAGTTTCTTTTAGTGTCTATATTTAACATTATATGATATAATCAGTTCTATTAATAGCATTTATTGGATAAAAATCATAAAGTTGTGGATTTTTTACTTATAATAGCTTTATAGAAATATCCTTCGTATATCTTTATTTTGCCCATTTTACTTAGATATGCATTTAATAGTAATGTAACTGGATTGTTTTTTGGATAAATGATCGTTTAAATCGTTATTTGAATGAATCATCCAAAAAATAAACGTAATTTAACAATATGTAAGGATTTGATTAATTCTCATACAAGTTTCATAGGTAATTAGACATCTTAATAATAATTTCTAGCATTTATAATTCTGAGTTACTACTAAGTATTAATTAAGAATAAGATTGGTGTTTCAAGACCACACGGAGGGAACGTTATATGGGATATATGACATAAAATGAAGAGATGTAGCTGGTAGCTTAATTGATTGTGACAGTCATGTTAGTGAAAAGAGTGGTGGTAGCAATAGTGAAACATCTTTAAATAATCACAGAGAATCTTTCCATGATGTAGATGGAAGCTTTGAAGTTGGTAGTGATTAAATTTCGAGAAAAAATCTCCTATAAATCTAATCAAGCAAGAAAGGATGATCGTGATGATCCACGTACGAATTGCAGCTTTTAATAGTGATTATAATACAAATCATATTAAGGATAACAAAGGTCTTACACTTGTTGAAGCGGTTGTTAGAGCTGTAGACGAATCTTTAGATGAAGAAAAAGTGTTTGATCTTGTACAAACATATGGACCGGATGATTTTGAAGAGCTTCGGGAGTATTATTTTGAGCGAGGGATTTTTTTGAGTGAACCAGAGGTTGTCGATCAAGAAGAGAAATAGGCAAAGTATGAATCACTTATCATTTTTTATCATGTTTTTTGGTATATTTCTCTAAAGTTTTAATAGCATCCATTATATTTTTTTCTGCCTCAGCAAATACTTCTTCAGATGATTTTAATTTTAAGCGCTGTGGTTTCTTTTTTTTAGGGAACTGTATAATATTATCTTTTGGTTTGTTGGACATTTTACTCCCCTCCTTACTACAATTGTACACTTGTACTGTATAACTTATTCGAACAAAAAGATCAGTGACACAAAATAGGTCACTGATCTTTTTAATTTCTTTTTGTATTAAGCATTCTTTTCAAATGCCTTGTTTAGATTTTCATGAAACTCTTGAAACTTTCTCATATCTTTTTCAAGCTTATTATAGCTTTCTATATGTTTATCTAGTAAGTTTTGAAATTTTTCATTAGCGTCTATAACGTTTTCTAGTATTTCATCTGATGTTGGAAGTTTTAAGACTTTTGGACTCACAATATCTCCCCCTTTACCTGTGTTCTTCGTTGGCAGTTGTGCCAATGATAAATGATAGAATACAGGATTCTTGCGACATCTTTTAAGTATATTATATCATAGTTTTCACTTTGACTTTCATGGAAATGGAAGCTGTATACGTAAATTGTTCCATCTTCCATTTTAAACCTTTTTGATACTACACGTCTTCCATGAGATTCATCATCCCAAAAATCTTCATCTTCATCTTGCATAGCATATATTACAGCCCAATCTTCTTGTTTTTTTGATAGATTATCTAAATCAATTTTTTCTGGGGTGCTGGTTAAACCATGACTAGCTCTTAATAGTAGTTGGTCATTTGTACACTCGAACAAAGAGTAATCAATACCTAGCATTAAATCATCTTTATCAAACTTACCTTTTGATATTCTTTGCATTGTTTTTATAAGATGATTTATTAGTTTAGCCTGATTTGTCCGTGCCTTATTGAGTTCTTGGATATTTTGACTTAAGATTACTGAAGTATTTTGTATATCATCCATTTCTTGTTTCGTTTTAACCCAGTCCTCAATCACAGGCTTAAATTGTTCAGTTGAATGCGACGATAAATCTCTTAAAAAGTCGTATAGTGTGCTGAAATTAAAAGGATTTGTACTAATATACGGCGACATAATTTTATTAAACAATTTATTTTGCATAAACCTTAAAGCCGATATATCAAAGTATCTATCCTTAACATCCAGTTGTCTAACAAAATTACTAATCACAGATGTTAAATAAGCTACTAGAGCAACGATCCAGAACAGCTGATTACCTGTTATTGCAAAACGATCTACAATAGCTAATAACAATGTTGAATTCATAATTAACGATGATGATGTTAGTTTAACAAGTAACGAAGCTGCATCATCTTTAGATAACAAAGTTTTGTAGCTGAAAATCGCCCTAACAAAAGGTTTAACAACCCATGTCCAAGATACATTAGGATTTTCGATATATGCCGTTTCTCACGTCTCCCAATAATTCATCGTACGGATCTTTAATAGTGTTTAATGATGACACAAGAAAACCATAATCTTTATCTGTCATTTTCACTCCCCCTTTTATTGAAAGCTAAACAAGTTAACTTCATTTTCGATCTCCCACTGATCTCGATAGATTTTAAATAGTTCTTTTACAGTTGGGTTAAAGGTTCTACCATCTCTTGTTGTTATTTTAATTTCCTCACGGTATGAGGAAAAATTAATCATACGACCACCTGATCCTGATGAGCGAACAACTGCTTTAAAGTAGTTAAAGGCTTTGTCAATATCGTTTTTTTCAAGAGCCGAATTAATCCAATTGGATTCATGACCCAAGCCTGCCCATTCTTTAGCAGCTATTTGAAGAACTTCATAGTCTGTTATTTTTGATACAGTCAATTCTTCATGTTTAATTATTCTTTGGATATTTTTTTGAATATCATATGATTTAGGCTGACGAGAATTGGTAGATGGTTCATTCTTTGATTCTTCAATTAAAGGTAGACTATTAAAAATTTCCTCTATCTTCTCAGCATCAATTTCATCAAATAGACTACTAACTTCTACTTTATGATTAAGTTTATAAGCGCCACAATACATCATTGTTTCAGGATCAGACTTACTGTAGTAGCAAGTCCCTCTCCCCATATCGCATAAACTCCAATGACCACAGGCTGAGAATCCTTTGATGAATCCTGATTTCGTAAATCCGCTTCTAGTCATGCAGTCACACCCTTTTTGTGATTGTTTAAATAGCCTTGTTCTTCAATATTAGTAAGCCATAACGACAAAAAGCTATTTAATTCCCTTTTTAGCCTAGGATAATAGTGTTTCTCATCTACATACACTTTCTGATATACTCCTAAACTATCATTTTGAAATGATAATGCCTCACACGTTTGTTGTTCAGGATACAAACGAATAACCATGTCAGGATCAGCCATTAAGTCCCCATTTAATTCGTAGTAATGTGATAGTGATATGAGGTCATCACCAATCACTTCTACTACTAGATCCATAAATCCAGCAGACTCCAAACTAATATGGTTACCCGTGCTCAGATCATCACCAAAACACTGAGTTAATACCTGGTTTAATTTTTTGTAATTCTTCATGTAAATGTTCATTTAAAACACTCCCCTTATATTTTTTTAATATAAATAAAAAGACGAAGGATAAATTCCCTCGTCTTTCATTTTTAAATAGCAAAGAGATCTAATTGCTCAGTTGAATCGACATTTTCTTTGTCCATTTCCTCCAACCGCTTTTCTCTCCGCTTCTTGTCTACCATATCTATTTCCTTCTGTTCCTTTTCATCGATCTCATCAAAGATTTCCTCTATTTTTTCAGCGTTCAGCTGATCAAATAGCGCAAAAGCTTCTTCAATGGCATCAACATCAAGGTCATCAAAGGACAATTCAGATACTGGTTCTTCTTTTTTGATTTCATCTACTGCAGGTGGAACATAGCCAGACAACTTGATTGTTTCTTGAGTCAAGCGAGCAAAAGCATCAGATACTTTTTGCTGAAACTCTTCTTCACTAACAATCTCAATGTTGCTGTCAACATCCTTTGCAGCTACTTGTTTCCATGCATTAGCCACCTCAGTTGATTCAAGTGATTTTGATAGATCACTAGTCAATCCACTTACTGACATGTCTGCATACTTAGCTAATTCATCTGAACGCTCAATACGACCTTCAACAATGAGAGCTGATACGCGCCTTGACATTAAACGTTCGAATTGTGCCATTTGCTGTGTCTTTTTCGCTACATAATAGAACACCTTACACAACCTGTGTTGACCTAACCTCCAGCTTCTCCTGCTAGCTTGACGTACAGTATTAATATCATCATTCATCTGATAAAAATGAAGACTTGGATACTCCATCAAATCTAAGCCTACTTCTACCAATTTCATGTTGGTAATGATGACCTGTGTTCCTTTCTTTGCCTGTTGTTCAAGCCAGTCAAATCGAGCATGTGTGGGTACATTTCCATTTAATATTTGTGAACTAATACCGTGTTTGGCCAATACTTCTTGTAAACGTTCATTTTGTTTATATTCACCAGTATAATTTGTAAAAATTACTGATTTGCGATCCTGAGCAAGTTCAGAATGTACCATCTTAATCAGTCGTCGCTCTTTAGCATTTATATAGTCGTCGGGAAATGCTGGAGCTTGAACAGAAATTATCTCATCTCCATCCTCATACTCTACAAATGCTCCTAAGTTGGGCTGATCGACATAATTAATTGTTGTTGGATTAAATTTAGCCCATGCAGCTGAGCCTAGTCTTTTCTGCATGACTGTAGCTGTACTAAATAACTCTCCATGAAGACTCTTATATTCTTCAAGATGATCCTCATCTAGTTCAACAATTATTGGTTCTTCATGCAGATCTACCAAAGGGACTTGTAACTCAACCAAATCAACAAAAATGGACTTATCCAAAAGAAAATTAGCGACAAGTGATGGAGCAATACCTGCCCTTTCTCTCACCACTACACTATCACGTTTACGATTAGAATTTTTACCAACGGTCATTGTTTCATCGTGATTCGTTCGAATCTTTTCAAGAACACCATATCGTGTTGCCCACTGTTCGTTTGATGTAAGATGATTGATTCCAGCTGCAATTAGCTCTCTTGGAAATGCTCTCCACAGTATATCTTTTATACTTGAAGAGGACCCATTTGTGAGTGTACCTGTGAGAAATATAGATTTTCTACTAGACTTAATTATTCTTCCAAAAGCCACTCCCCTGCCACTGTCAGAAGCCTTCATTTTATGGACTTCATCATAGATTCCTATATGGAAGTGATTACGTAAATGGCGCTGAAAGATCTCAGCTATCATCCACCTTGGTTTACCGTTTCCTTCAGCCAATTTTTTTAAGGCAGGTCGAGCTAAAGAGCAGTCTTTTTTGCTATCTTTTTTATAATCGTCTTGAAAGGCTCTAATTGAATCTTTCCATTTTTTTATATATCCAATTGGAAGTCCATTATGTCCAAGAGTACCATCCTCACGTGCTTTTTCTATTTGAGCTAAAGTAGGCGGTTTAGAAGGCTTGGAGACAACATCACTCCAGCCTGCTATCATGTCCTCTTCCTTATCACCTTGTTTAATTTTTGGTGTTACAAGTGGTTTTCCTGTATTTGGGCTAGTCCAATGAAAGTGATACGGATTCCATTTAGCACCTAATACATAGCCTTGTGCTGCAAATTTCATACGATCAGTAGATACAAGTACGAATTCAATCTTCCCTTTGGGTACCTTATATCCACTTTTCACTCGTCTTACATATGCAAGAGCATCTTCAGTATTACGTATTACCTTTACAGTTACTCTCTTCTTCCCAAGTGTTTTAGGAATTTCTGAGGTTGCCCATTTGGGTAATACATTAGAAGGAGCGACGATCAAACATGAGGTACCGTTTTTTGCACCTGTTACTTCCCTATTCCTCGCATACGTGTAGACAGTAGATAAGCTAATTTGAGTTTTTCCTGTGCCCATGTCACCCACAACAAAAACACCTTGTTTTTGTTTTAATACTTCATAAGCTGACATCACTGCTTTTGCTTGAGCGGGTAAACAAATTCTTTCCGTTTCTCCTAAATACGGAAGATAATGAGTACCATCATAGATAGGCTTCATGTGTGCATCTATCTTTTTAGCAATAATTTCAGCATTTTTTTTAAGGTATTCGCTAGTAGTCATACCCTCATGAAAGTTACCTTCTCCCATGATGGAAGTATTTTTTGTCTTTAAATGTCCTTTTGCTATAGCATCATTAATACGCTTTAATACTTCCTCTTCAGACATTGACTTAATTTTTACTGCTTTGGCATGTTTCCATTCTCCAGCCAGTTTAGTAGTTTCTATATCTAACTTCTTTATCTTTTCTCCAACAAAGATAGTAAGATAGAGATCTCTCCAGCTAGGGAGTTTAGGAAGACCAAACGTTTCTGCTAAGAAATTCCCAACAACTTCATTGATATCCCCTTTTGGAGCAACAACGATTCTCTCAGGCATGTACTTATTTTGATTTTTAACATTATTGATCACTAATTCCTTATAATCTTCAGCGACCGATGAACGTGGCATAGCGAAAGTGTGATTTACTTTGCCATCAATATGTTCAATTCGTCGATACTGCTGTGTAGTGAGTACTGTTTCCTTTTTGTTGGTATCGTCGTCAATAATCTCTAAATGATGAGAGGTATACATGGCTGCGTGTACTGCTCTACTGGCTGTATTGGTACCAGCCATCGAGACTCCATGTATTATTCTTTCATTTTTATCGTTTTTTTCTGAGATTATTAATTTCACAAAGGCTTCTAATTGCTTTCCGTCCTCAGTCACCTGTATCTTTTTCATTTAAACGCCCATTTAAAACATAAAACGCATACAGAAGGGCTTACCCTTCTGCATTTAATACGCTCATGCAAAAGGGCTACCCTCCCTTATGATGTTGTTATGTGTTGTTTATATTTTACTTAAGGTTAAAAATCCCCTTATCTGAAAATACTCGTACAATGGACTTTGGTTTAGAGGTTGTTACCTCTTTCGTTTTTCCATTTTTAGGGTTCAGCTACTCTTTCTAGTTTTGTGACCCCAACTAATAAATGTGTTCCCATTGTTTCAGGTAAGACACTACTATAGGTCACTCATTGTAAACCTCTATGTTAGCTTCATAACATGCTTCTTCATCCGAATAACCTTTCTCCTTTAATTCACAATACCTTTTATATATTTCACTTATATCTTCTACTCCATTTTTAGTTATAAATTCTTCAATATCCTCATGAAGTTTTTCGATATCAAAATACCATGTTACTTCTTCCATAACATCATAATCTTGACTATATGCAGAGTGGACAGTAATTTCATCTGTTTCTTTATACAAAAACATTCTGAATAAACTTTGTTCTCCATATCCTTCAATTATTATTTCTGCCCCTTTAAATTCATAACTTACCCATTCATTTGTCTCTATCATAAAATTTAAATCAAGAAATTTCCCTGTCTCTTCAATGTCTACCACTTCTACTTCTTCAATCTTTTTCATTTAAACGCCCATTTAATGCACAAAGCGCATGCAGAAGGGATTCCCCTTCTGCATATAATACGCTCATGCACAAGGACTACCCTCCCTTATGATATTGTGATGTGTTGTTTATATTTTACTTAAGGTTAAAAATCCCCTTATCTGAAAATACTCGTACAATGGACTTTGGTTTAGAGGTTGTTACCTCTTGTGTTTTTCCATTTTTAGGGTTCAGTTGCTCTTTCTTTTCCGTTACACGTTTTGTGACTCCGACTAGTAAGTGTGTTCCCATTGTTTCGGGTAAGACACCACTAGCAATTGCTGTTGCCATATGAGTGTATTTCAACGGAAGAGCTGGACGTATCTGTTTCTGTTCACTTGTAAGTATCAGATCAGATATCTTTTGTTCTACTTTAAAGTTAAAGATGGATTGTTCTTCAGATTTAATTATGTCCTCTATTTCTACTATCGTAGACTGAAAAAGTTCAACCTCTTTTTGTTGAGAGGGAATCTTATACTCGATCTCACTGTAGTCATTGCTATCTAAGGTTGGAAAAGCATCTTTCCCTAGAAAAGATCGATTATACAGCTCTTTTTCTATTTTCTGTTGATATATCCGTTCCTCTCCGCTTCTCAATCCTCTTCTACGTCTCACAGCATATACAATGACCTGTTTATAGGTATCGTAATTTTCATCTGTAAAACGATAGACACGAATGTTATTAAAGCGGGACGCTAATATTTTCGCTGCATCTCTCAATACGTACTGAGGGATGTTGAAGATAAGTACTCCTCCTGGTTGCAAATAATCTTGAGTGAGATCTTTCAAAAACGTAACCTCTGCTCTTTCTGACTTGATCTGCATAAAAGGAGGATTTAAGTATATGGCTGAGAATGCATCATGGCTAATACGAGTTTCCTCATAACCACACTTTAATAGGTGGTCTACATGTTTTTCTGCTATCCCAGCACGTGATTTTTCAATTTCAATACCGTAATTAGTAGCCTGAGCTCCTAAACTTTGCATATGTGTTTTCCAATCAGCTAATGCAGCTCCTTTACCTGCACACGGATCAAGAAGTGATATTTTATCTCCTTGATCACAGGTTAAGCGTTTTAATATGAGTTGCATTTCTTCAGGTGGAGTCGGGTAAAAACCTCCACGTCCTTCTGATTCTAAGCGGGCCATTTTTCAACACCACCTATACTTAGTTTTTCGAATAATACAGTACATGAATGAAGCTTTGATAAACGAATACTGTACCTTCCTTTTCCAATCGAGTCGTTCAGACCAATAATATCTTCAATAATTACTTGATCTTGAATTATACCTACCACACGACCTATATAGCTTCTTAGCCCATAACATGTGACCTCAACTGTTTGGATTCTGACAATGTTCCCTATATTAACATTCAACTTTTTCATTTTTGACCCACTCCCTCTCCATTTTTTTCTTTTTAGATACCTGGTTGGCTTTTTATTTTGAACCATGCTCGCCAAGGGTTTTGTATTTATACCTTTTCTTCTCATATTCTTTACTGAGAAAAATCAAGTTTTTGGAAAGTAGCCGTTTTATTTCTAATATTAAATTGCATGATAGCTTTTTTAATCGCATTCGCCACCGCTTTGCCTAAGTTAACTGGCACTCCGTTGACGATTTGCTGTTGTTTAGCGTCTAATTGTTTTGATTTCGAATCCCCATCTTGACCAAAGAAAACAAACTCGTCTGGCAATCCGAAAATTCTTGAACACTCCCTTACAGAAACAACACGATTTAAAAGAGGATGTGTAATAAGGCTTTTCCTTGGATGGACCAAACTTATCGATGGCTTATCCATTGATAGACGTTTATGAAAAACTGAAAATTTCCCTTTAAATGTTCTTAGTTTTTCAGGAATATCCCAATGGTTCCCCCCTTGTGGAACGTGCTTCATTCTCTCGATAGTCAAGGGTTTATGGCTATTAAAGTCTAGCTGATTAGGAATATCATCCGTCAGTCCCTCTAGTGCTTCAGCAACTGTAGAGTATTTCTCTTTATCAGTAATTGAAGGTTGAGGTAGATCTATTTTTCCGATTTTAGAGCCAATAATTATAGCTCGTTTTCTAATCATTGGAGTTCCATAATCTGCTGAATTTAGAACTCCATAAGTAATTTCATAATCACTTAATTCTTGTTGAATTTCCTTGATAATATAACCGTCCATAGAAGTAATAAACTCTTCTACATTTTCAATCATGAACACTTTACAATTTTCATTGGCTTTCACTGTATCGATATATTCTTTAAACAAGTAGAAGTCAGGATGATCAACTAATCTCTTTTTCATATTAACCTTAGAAAAAGAGGTACAAGGTATTCCCCCTATTATTACTGAGGCTTTAGCAATCGCATTTTTACAAAGGTCAGTAATACTTCCAACATGTATATGTTTACCGATATTCTCCATATAGGTTTTAGCAGCAGCAACACTCTTTTCAACCGCGTATAGGATATCGAATCCTGCTTTTTTAAACGCAAAATCTAAAATACCCGCTCCTGAGAATAGAGAAACTACTTGAAGTGGTATATGCAGATTTTTTAATGCTTTCTTAACAAACCCATATGATTCTGAATTTTTATTACTGCTAGCAGAAACATCCCAAGCAATATCCTCGAATGACATATGGTGATTATTACTTCCAACAGCATTCTCTAATTGCTTTTTAGAGAGCACCACTTCAGCATGTTTTTTGACTTTTAAAAATTGATTAATATCAACAACTTTAGCTGTTTTTTTAGAAACCTTCCCAGTAACTTTTGAAGCAATTTTATTGAAAATTGAAGTATTTTCATTTTCTTCAGATTCAACATATCCTTCTACAATTACTTCGTTCTCTAATACAGTAATTTGAAGATATTTACTACCTTTGAATATTGACAGAGCTTTTTGATTGCGAATGTCAATAACAGGCTTGTAACCATCTTTAACTTTTCTTTTGCAAATTTTGTTTCCTTCACCATTATCAGAAGGAAGAATAACAACTTTTTGTTGCTCTATATCCACTACATACTTATAACGCTCTCCCGGTTCAAAACCAGCTTCTTTTAGGGCTAAGTTGTGTATATAAACTCTTTCAGGATTTTTTGATAAAAACTGTTTAAGAATCTTCATTATTGATCCACTCCCTCTGCTTTTTTCTATTTAGATACCTGGAACAAGCTCTTAGTTCTGGATCATGTTCAACAGGGGTTCTGTATATGCATCTTGTCTCTCCATGTTCTTTAATGAGATAAAGACAAGACTTACATTTTGCTTTTCGGTCCCTTTTCAGCCCAAATGCTCTTACCATTGGATTCAAGTTTGCAAATCCCCAGTCTGATGAATACAAATCTAGCTCTTGCATTATCATGTAGCTTCGACTCCATATAGTCTGCATAGCCTGTCATGATTAGAAAACATAACATCAATCAACTCTGGAGTAAGTTCGTCAAAGTACCGTTGTGTACTCCAACTTTTTGGATAAACAATTCTATATTTCGTTGTATACAAGTTGGTGCTTGATCCACCCGCATAAGAGATAATCAATTTTACTTGTTTTTCAGTTTTGGCTTCACACAGACAAGCAATATCAAATAATATTGGCGAAATCACTCTGACTTCCGCTTGTCCACTTGTTTTACAAATCCCACAAAAAAATGCTGTCGTTTTGAAGTAGTGTTCTATTTCATCTATATCAGAAATAGGAATAATCTCTTCAGCTAGAGTTTTAACAGCTTCTTTTTCAAGGGAAGTTGAAAAACGATTTATCTTTGTTCCTCTTGAACTTTCATTTTGAGTAAAATACTGTAACGCTAATTTGTTGCTAACAACATCCTTAGCAAAGTGCTTCCTTGCATCTTTTTCAAGTAGGTAGAATTCATCCCTATCTTTTTTAGTAGCAAATTCGCAAGATGGGGAATTAAATTTAAGCAAATCAAATATGTTCCCATCCTCATAGAGCTTTTCCATTTTTCCTATGATCATATCAACACGCTCATCAGGTGAATAAAAGTCCTTCAAATGATTAGGAATTGAAAAAGAGGTATATTTATTCTCAAACTTAATCCATCCCTCTTCCTCAAATTCATTTAAGCGCACCCTTAAATCACTTGGGAGATATGATATCCTTTCCCGAACAGGATTTCCGTCCTCTTTGTACCATTGGACTAATCGTTTAAAGGATGATTCTAGTGATTCAGTACTTTTTTCAGTTTCAAAATCAAACAAATCCATACTGTCTGCCCCTTCCGTTTTTTTTGATAAAAAAGCAAAAAAGGAGCATGACACAATGGTCATCCTCCTTTTAAAATTTTTAGATTTAGTTACCTAGTTTTTTTTGAAACACTAATCACCCAGTTATTTCCGTATGAATGATGAATGGGCTGAACAAATTAATCTCACCCAAAATATCTAACTCATAGTTATCATCAGGAGTAAAATCCTTTGAAATTAGTTGTTCAGCTTGTTCCTCATCTTCGGCTACTACAATAGAAACATGTTGACTTCCATTTGCAAAATAAATTAAATGATAAACATTCATAAATTTATTCTCCTTTACATTTTTAGTAAACTGATATGCTATTTAACTAGTATTAATAATGATTGTGCAACAAATAGTACAGTCGCTTTTATCAACTAGCGTAATAATTTAAGACTTCGCCATTTGCAACTTCCATACAAAAACGTGTTCTTGCATTCACCAGTAAGATTTTACTTGCATGTTGGTGATTGTTTAAAATGGATGTTACGTCACATATGGAGTCTGTTACTACCTCTTTTGCTTTTAAATCATCGTTTAAATCATCTTGGATATACACCACTAGCTCTTTTCTTGTCGAATTCGTTTTCATTTTCCCTTGCCCCTCTCTTTTTTTGAACGCAAAAAAAGACCTATTCACATACGGAATACGTCTTTTGGTTCAACTCTTGTTATTTTTTTGATTTTTACACACTTGTCCAATTTTGATTAACCTTATCTTTCACAAAACTCTTTTTCTACCAATGGAAAGTATAAGAGTACTTAAGGGATATGCCGAGTTCCTACCTGCTCACTTGTTAATGTGGGATAGCATAACAGCTTTCAAGAATTGGATGTGCCAAAGTTCCTACCTGCTCACAGTTATGTGGGGTAGCATAATAGCTTTCAAAAGTGGATGTGCCGAGTTCCTACCTGCTCACAGTTAAGTGGAGTAGCATAACAGCTTTCAGTTCGGATGTGCCGAGTTCCTACCTGCTCACAATTAAGTGGAGTAGCATAACAGCTTTCAGATGAAAATAAATATAAGGTAATTATATCATATATTAGAATTATTTTGCTATAAAATTGTTGTTCAAAGTAAAAGAGGGCAAAATATGCCCTCTCAAATGTTTAGATCTATTCTCTTGTTTTACCATTTTTTAATACTAATCTTCTATCACTATACAGTAAGCTGTTAACATTTTACCATCATCCGTATACACATATTCTCCACACACCCATTTTAATTTTTTTAGATATGTGTTAATTTTCTTTTCATCAACATTATTAAGTATGCTTACATATTCATAGTCTTTTATGTTCCCATTATTAAAATTATTACGGCGAACTGCTACATGAGTACCACCGTTATTAGTAACTCGAATTAATGCTTTACTCAATTCGTAATCACTAATTATATTTTCTAGTATACAAGCCATAATATACACTCCTTTTTAGGTTACAACCAAAATTATTTTCATTACAATTAATCTATTAAAGTTTTCACTCATTAAAAGGTAATTCAGAGTATTTCTTTCTATATTAATTAACATAAACCCGATTCATAGAGTAACCATCCAACACCTTTAGAGTGTCGTTTGTCAAACCAACTCCAAATTTCCCCCTTTTTAACTCCCTTTTTAAAGGCAAACCAATCTAGCGATAGAGATAAGTCTTGTACTCCTTCATCATCTTGATAATCAAATGGAACGTCAGATAATTCCATCCATTTTTCTTCTAATTCTTTATCGGTATACATATTTTTTCTCTCCATCTTAGTATTTTTGAAATAAATGTAATTATAGTTAATATAAAAATTACAATTACTAATCACTTTCAACTTTTCTATTCAAACATTATGAGTTGCTCACAACTATCGCACTTATACAATCCACACCAATCAGGTAATGGCTCACAATAATCTCCTATTTCATCACAAGGATAGAACCCTGAGCCAGATGCTGTATTCCCACAATGACACTCAAATTCATAGTCCTCATGACTAGCGTAAATTGGATCTAATTTATCTGGATTAACAATCATATATCCAAAAAGAGCAACTGCATCTTTGTATCCATATAATAATTCCCTTGAATATAGCCCCCCTGATACTTTTTCTCTTTTTTCTAAAAACTCTCTTATAATTTTTTCTTTCTCTAAATCACTTAAAATGTCTCCTCTTTCACTATATGAATTACGCAACATCATTTTAAATTTCATGTTTTTCCCTCCAATATTTTTTTATATTGAAACAGCTTGTTTAAATCTATTAATTTGGTTGCACATCTCTGGTAAATTTGCTCTAACCAAATGCTCTGCAAATGTTGGTGGAACAGCATTGCCACATCTAGCTACCTGTTTTGCTTTTGAATATTTGGTACCTTCGAAATCACGATCAATTCATGATTAATCGCAATATCAACTGAAAGTCCTGTTGCGAGTTCAATTCCCGTATTTGCACCGCCACCGCCTGCGAAATTATCGATAACAATTTCTCTAAACAAATTTAGTTGCTTAGTTGCATTGAGGTTTTCCTCCTATACTCTTGTTTCACCATTTAAGATGACTTTTTGATAAAAATAGAAAAGAAGGCTATAGTAGCCTTCCCATTAAATTTCGAATATACGATGAGCATTTTCACTATTAAAGTCTTTTGCTAAGATTGACTTATCCGAGAACAAATCAACATAACTAGTGTCTTTTTCACCAATTAACAGTGAAATAACGCTCACTTTCTTGTATTCTTTAAACTTTTTCCACTCTTGTTGAAAACTTTCTTGTTTTAGATAATATCTATCATCTGGATCACCATCTGTTACGAAGATAATATCGGCATCTTTATACCTTTTCTTCTTTTTGATGATTTCTTTTGCTCTTTCCAACGGAGGTGAAAATTTAGTTCCTCCACTATAGAAATATTTCGCTAGCTCAACAATTTGACTCGGTGTGATTTTTCCTTTTTCATAGTAAAAAACTTTACCTACTGTATTCGAAAAAGTTATGACTGCAAAATCATGACGTTGTTTTTTTGCTATCATTGCTAATGCTAGTGCAAACCCTTTTGATTGAATTTCTCTATCACCCTTCATAGAACCCGATTGATCTAACACCATCACAATAGGTCCCTTTCCAAGTGTTTCTTTTCCTTCAGGAGCATACATCATTGTTTGACCTTCAGCATACCTTCGTAAGAATTCTGTTTTTGTTGCCTCACTTTTTAATAATGCTAATTCTTGAGGCAACAACCTTTCAACATCTACCCCAAAGGTAACACCACTTCGATCAATCGACTCTTGATGCTTCACTTTTTGTTTTTTCTTTGCGATAGCCTTGTATTTTCCTGCAAATTCGGCTATCCTCTTCAAATTCTTATTTTCATAAAGGGTGTTTGCTAAGGTAAGTTGATCATTTAAAGGGATCTTCTGTAATTCAGCTTTACCATTTCCAGCTCCACCGCCTAACAATCCCACCAAATCCTCTTTTTGTTCTTGAGTTGTCTCCTTCGCCTTTTCCATTCGAGTAGAAAAGCTTTGACCATCCTTTTTAATTTGTTGTTGCATGGCTTCCTGTGCTTGTTGGGCTGCCTCTTCCATGGCTTGTTTAGCTTGAGATACCTTTTTGTCAGCATTTGTCTTTTTACGTTTAGCTGAGATTTTCTCCTTTTTATCACCATTTTCTTGGGCTTTTTTCCAGTTCTCTTCTGCTTCTTCTTGTTTTTGTTTAGCCTTGTCTAACTCCTTTTGTTGTTTCAGCCATTCTTTCATAGCTTCTTTGAATTTCTCATCTTCTTCCATTTTCTCTACAATCCATTCTTGGATTTGTTCAGAATAACGCATTGTACCAATCGCTGACGATAGATCATCTAGTTTAGTCGTTTCACGAAATCTTTGAAAATTATTATCTTTCATCACTCGATCTAGTAATTCGTGATTTGTTTGGTACTCATGGTCAAATTCTCCCTCATCTTTTAAACGAGGATTTAATTTGTAGAAGCTTGCCCACAAATCTGAAGTTAGTGGTAAAAAGGAAGGCAGTTCGCCTTCCCCTTTCATCACAACACCCTGTAGGTTTTTTGACATATCTAATATTTTTAAAAATCTATCACGATCAAAACGATCTGTATTTGTCACTGAGCGTTCTTCTGATAGTTTATATTTTTTCATAAAAAATCCCCCCTTAAAGACCTAGAATTACTTCACCTATCTGTTTTTGTGCTTTCGTGATCTTGTTCTGTACAGGATTTATTTCATCTGTACGTGAAGGGTTTTTTTCCTCTAGCTGATTAAGCTCCACTATCAATTCTTTTAGTTTAGCGTTAGCTTCAAGCCCTGCTTCGGAAGATTCCTGTTTTTTTGCATTATTAAAAACCTCTTTACCCATCTGTTGAATTTCTTCTAACCGTAGTAGTAATTTGTCAGCTGCGTGCTCATCTACGATCTCATGTACTTTACTCTTTTGATCAACTGTTTCCCAAAGACCATCTCGTAGAATCATAATGTCTGATAGCTTTGCTGTTGGACGTTGATCCAGAGTAGCATTAGCTCGAATGAGGCTTAGTGCCTGTCTAAAACGACGGTCTGAAGGTCTTATCCCCTCATCCTTTAATTCTGTGCGGATTGTTAATAGAGTTTGTAGCACTTCATCAGGTATCACAACCATGTCAGCTAAAAACTGTAATTCATCAATTTCAGCTACTGTTAACTTATCAGGAGTCTTACTGCTACCTACGTTTTTTAACATTGATAGAAAGTTAGCATCTTCTCCAACGTATTCTAATTCATACCTCAACAAGAAACGGTCAAAGAGAGCCTCTAAGCCTTCTTGTTCCTCTGGGTACTCATTTGATGCTCCAATTACTGTATTAAGTGGTGTTTTAATTGGAGTACCATTGTTGTAGAATAAACGCTCGTTTATTAACGTTAACAGTGCATTTAAAATGGCTGAATTGGCTTTAAACACCTCATCAAGAAATGTTAGGTTAGCTTCTGGTAGTTTGTGAGCTGTATTTCGCTTATACACACCGTTTTCTAGCTCTTTTAGAGATACAGGCCCGAATAGTTCTTCGGGCGTTGTAAACCTCGTTAAAAGCCACTGGAAGTAGCTCCATCCATCAATCATTTTGGCAACATCTGATACTAAAGCTGATTTTGCAGTACCAGGTGGTCCGATCAAAAGACAATGTTGACCTGCAACGATAGAAACAAAGATTGCATCTATAACATCTTCACGTTCCACATATTTAGCTTTTAAGTGATTTTTAATATTATCTAATTTTTCAAACATCTACAGATCTCCTTTATTCGTATTTTCGTTATGGTCAATGACCAATTCTTGTATTTTTTCGGTAAAT
This sequence comes from Cytobacillus sp. IB215665, assembly GCF_033963835.1. NCBI lineage: Bacteria > Bacillati > Bacillota > Bacilli > Caryophanales > Bacillaceae > Cytobacillus > Cytobacillus sp. IB215665. The sequence continues at coordinate 30,925 of NZ_JAXBME010000025.1, read as the reverse complement.
TGTTTCTTATTTAGCTTTCCTGTATCAAATTGATGAACTAACTTTCGATATCGTTGCATCAGTGTAGATTGCTGAATCTTAGATTTCTTAGTTTGTTTCATCTTCAAAATCCTTCAACAACAATAACTGCACTTGTTGTCTAATAAGATCAACATGGTTTTCCATGTGATCAACAGTATCAGCTAATAATGAACGATAATCTTTAAAGTCTCCTACAACACGTTTAGCTTCATCAATGATCGCTTTTACTTTACCTTTTGGAATTTTGTCGTCTCTTAAGGCTGTGGTACACTCAGTTAATGTGCCTTGAAGGTGCTCAAGAACTTTTTGGCGAATCATATCTCGATTATCCGAAGAATCAATCAATGGAATCATGTGAGCTTCACCTTTGGATAAGTGAGAATTAAATTGAACTAAATTCCGTAAATTCTCTGTATATTTTTCTGGAACAAAATATACCCCACCAGAAGGTCTAACTGGAGTTGGACTCATAGTTTTTAGATAATTTGTAATAGAACCTCTAACCGCTTGCCCGTTGTAATGGCTTCGGTTTATCTCATATAGTCTTTTAGCTTCTTCTGCAAGCTCTTCGGCAAAATCATCCAACGCAACAAATGTAAACTGTTCGTTTTTCTTGTCAAAGTACACTTTGGCAGCTTCTGTCTCGTATTCCAGTCGTTCACCTTGTTGATCAACCACTTCTTTAACGATATTTCGTTGTATTTTTTCATTCGTGGATACCACATTTCGAACAATGTAATTTTTATAAACTTTATTATTGTTCTCATCATCGGAGTGTTTGGTTTCTATAGCTTTAGTTGCTCTACGGAAAGCATCAGCTGGTCGGATTGGCTTAGGAAGAAATGACTCTTCAATGTTATTTGCTAACAAAGATTTTCTTAAATCTTCCCTTGCATATAAATCTTCACCAACCGAATACCACGTGAGATAACCAATTACTTGCGCCTCACCTTCAACCGTACTAACAGCAGCTTTGTTTTCAAGAATATCTTTACCCATTTTCGTCCACTCCCTATTTTTAGGCATAAAAAAAGCAGACTCCCCCATTAAGGAAAATCTGCTTTTTAGATATACCTATTAATTTTTTTGATAAACCTCTTATTAGAAGTTTGCTTGTTTTTAACTTTTAATTACTTCACAAGATCCACGAATTCAATTTCCTTTGGTAATTCTTGAAAATCTTCTTCAAGAATCTCCTCTATCGCGGCACTCAGTATCACGTTTTCTATTGGCTCAACATTAGAAACCTCTTCTTTTACCTTATGTGGTACATTTTTGACAACAACTGTCTCAGTATTTTCGCCACGTTGAATGTATAGCTCCAATGTTGCTTTAGGTGCTTTATCATCAACTTCGTGAGTATTAATTGCTTCTGAAACAAACTTATCAAGATTACCACCTGTCCATATTGACGCCTTTAATTGAGCAGTGCGCAAATCTTTTTTAGATAATTCAATCTTCATCGTACATCCTCCTTTTGTTAGTAAAGGATTCGTTTTCTTTAGTCCGTTTTCCTTCATATTGTGTGCTAACAAACTACTCGACTCCTTTAGCATACAAAACCCTTTTTTGATAATTATCACTCCACATATGCTCCCCAGAGCGTGGGTCATAGACTGTTATCACGTTACAAACATTCTTACTTATATTAACATATACGTGCATTGGTCTATAGTTTCCAGATGTTGTTTTTAGAAAATATATGATCAATACAGACATGGAACGATCATTATTATTATAGGCTTCAATTACCCATCCATTTTGAATCGCTTCTAACACACTTCTTCGACTGAATGAACGAAATAATTCTCTTTGTTTTTCGTGCTTTGTCCATAGCACTTCCGCATTACCTTCAGCTAGTTGCTTTTGAAACTTTTCTAACACTAGCTCTACCTTTGGCTTTAATTTAGATTGAACAGCATGATGTTTCTCTGTCCTTTCTGAGTCAATTTTCATGGTAATCTCCCCTTTAAATTGCTTCTTGTCCAATTTTCGATTTATTGATAATCATTATTTTCATGACCTCTCTCACTTCACTATCTGTCATTTTCTCTGCAATTTGATAAGCCTTATAGTCTGATTCTGCAGTTACGATTTTTCTATATAATTTTGATGCTTTACCAGCTTTCATATCAAAACTCCCCTTCAAAAAGAAAAGACACTCTAGCTAATTCTGAGTATCTCTTCTTGATCATTTTTGTTTGTACTTTCCATGCCTTCTAACATCTTTTGACGACGATCTGCTAGAATTTCTCGAATTGTTCGTAAATCGAACTTTTTCAACAATTCCATATCTCCAGCTTCGTTTGCACTGAGAAGTAGCTGTGATACAAAAGCACTTTGTCCGCCTTTTTCGATATTGTTCTCCAGGTATTTTTTACATTTCACAAATACCCCAACACTTTTTTCCATTTCATGATTAATAATAATTTGCATAATGGCTCCTTCACACACTCCTGCCCGAAGTGGCATTTTGTGTGTGCCACCTCGTTTTTGTGCCGGAGGGGAAGGCATTCTTATTATCAATTAGCAATTATCGTTTAGTAAAACGTTAATTGATCTTATCCAGCTATAGTTTGTGGTGATGCTTTGACGGATCTAAACGTCTTTTTTACACTTTTCTGTCCGTATTGTTCAAGCACATCCTCACTCCAACCTAAGCCATCAAGGTTTTTCTTTGAAATTTGTAGGAGTTCCCATGGATCTACTCCTTCAATTGCTAAGTCCAAAGTGAGTTTTCTTAGTGATTCTGGTGCGATCTTCCACGATACCGAAGGTTGAAAATCCCACAAGACTTCACCTGTGTTTACTGTACCGTTATTTTTCGCAAAAGCTTTTAATTGCTCTTTCATTTGCTTCAATGCAGCTTCTGTTCTTCCGATTTCTATTGCTAATGCTACTGCATCTTCCATTGTCTTGATTTTTATATCTGTCATATCAATAATCTCCTCTCAATTTTTAGTTAACTAATATTTTTCTCTTTTAATGATTTTCTGTAACATTCCAAGGCAAAGGGACAATATGTGCATTCAGCTGAAGGTGTGTCAGGAAAAAGTTCTAAGCCTTTTTCTGCGTCTAAATCAAGAATAAATAACTTATTCTCAATCTCATCAGCTAACTTAATTGCCCAATCTTTCCCTTTATTCATCTCCGCTCTCGTAAACGTTTGAGACATGTCAGGTTTTCTTTTATAACGCAAAAAAAACAACGTACCATGAACGGTCTCAACGTTGTAAAGTTTCGATAAAGCCCAAGCGTACAAAGGCAATTGCATGTTATTTAATGGATGATACTTTTTACGATTGGTTTTCCAGTCTACAAAAGACAACATTCCAAACGTATTTCTCACTACATCAATGTATCCTTGTAGTTCTGGACCACCATGATAGAGAGGTACTTTGAAATACTTCTCTACTTCGACATCATTTGTAGTACCCTCACCTTCGAAAACAGGCGCAGCTTTTACTAATTTTTGATACTCTTCCTCATTAATAGGGATATCAGCATCACGATACGCTTCTAATAAAGCATCCTCTTGCGTTTTCCCTTTCATTTTCAGCTCAATTGCAGTATGAACCGCTTTTCCTAAAGCTAATGGTTCAGTCACTGGTTCTGTTTCTTTCTCGATATAGCGCTTGTAAAATTTAAACGGGCATTTAAAATATAAATTCAATCGGCTGAATGAATAAGTCATAACCGCCAATTCGAATCATCCTTTCAATTCCCCATAATAAGGGGAAGTAATTTCCCCTTTAGGGTTGTTGTAGGATTTCTTTAATTATTTTTAGAATGGTAGATCATCATCAGATATATCTAATGGTTGTCCACCATTTGGAAATGGATTGTCATTTACTCGTGTAGACCCTTGATTCCCATTACTGCGCTCATTCTGATTTTGTCCGTATCCACCTTGGTTACTTTGCTGATTATTGCTTGTAGATCGCTGTTCGTTACCTGGACGAGTATCTAGAAATTGCACACTCTCAGAAACTATTTCTGTTACATAAACACGTTTACCGTCTTGTCCTTCGTAGTTTCGTGTTTGAACACGTCCATCTACTCCAGCTATACTACCCTTCTTCAAGTAGTTAGCGACATTTTCAGCGGGCTTACGCCACACAACACAATTAATGAAATCTGCTTGACGTTCACCTTGCTGATTTGTAAACATTCTGTTTACAGCTAACGTAAAGGTTGCAACAGCTACACCACTTGGGGTATAACGCAACTCTGGATCTTTAGTTAATCTACCAACAAGAATTACTCTATTCATCATATCGATCACCTATTCCTTTAGTATTATTTGGCTTGTTTCAATGAAACTGAATTGTTTTTACTTTTAGTTTGATAGAACAGCATTAACAAATAAACAATATGATTATTGTCATTTGCGATTAAAGCTGTTTTCCATGCAGCTCGTGCTAATTGAGTGCCTTCTTCAGCCCAATCAGATTTCTGATCGTTGAAATACTCATTAAACACGATATTGAATAAGTCTTTAATACCTTCCTTTTCACCTTGCTCATAGATGTTTACAAAAATCTGTTCCCTTATCTCACCTTCTAAATGGATTGATATGAGGATTTTTGCATAAGCAAGTACCTTTTGGTTATATTCATGTGCCTTCCAATCTTCTAAAACTTGATCTAATGAACGTTTAAATTCTTCACGTTGCCTTCTTTTTACATCGTCCCAGTTAATTTTTTTAAGCTGTTTTGGAGATAGCATTTCTGCTTGGTGATACGTACGGTTCTTAAAGTATTTCTTCTTCACTTCATCATAAGAAATTTGGAATACTTGTGATTCAAACTGTAATACGCCACCACGCTCACCACATAGCCAGCATTTGAAAACATTATCTCTTTGATTAAGAGATAACTTAAACTTACCTGAACGATGATTACAAAAAGGACAATCGTACATTACTTCAGTTTTATGACGAGATCGATGATCGCACTGTAATCCAGCACGATCGGCAATCTCTAAAATGGAAGGTAAACACATATTAAGCCACCTCAATTGATTGTAAGAAGTTATAGCTGTTTTCAGATACATAATCAACTTTTAATAACTGACCTTCTACTACTTGATCAGCAAGGTCCACTTTTTCTTGACCTCTTGCTAGAACCAACACTTGTCCATTTTCACCACTTAAGAACAACTTAGCGTAAGGTACATTCGTTGCAGGTGTAACACCAATTTCAACACGTTGTAGTCGATATAGATTACTTCCTTCTGCTGATGTCTTTTTACTAGAAACATCATCTTGCTTATCAGCAAATGGATCATCGTTCTTTGGTGTTGGTGTACTTTCTTGCTTATTAGCAAACGGATCATCATTCTTTGGTGTTGGTGGAGCTGGTTCAGGTTTCTGTGTTTCTTGCGCTTCAGTAGCATCCTCCTGAGTTTTAGCAGGTTCTTGTTCAACCTGTAGTTCAGGCTTAGTTGATTCAGTATTCACTTCTTTACTTTCTGTTTTTGGTGGGTTTGTTTTTGTTTTTGTCTCCTCTTTTGGCTCTTCCTCATTCTTAGGCTTATTTTTAGCCTTAGAATTGGTCTTTTCTTTTGTATCTTGTTTAGTTGAAATATTGATTACATCTTTATTTTGTTTTTGCACAACTTTTGATTGAGGTTGAGATTGCGGTTGAACAGGAGTTTCAGCTACATCTTCAATAAACTCATTTGTACCCATCTCTTCTTCTGTTGTAATACCAGTTAGCGGGAACTGGCGACGAAGGACAAAAGTTTCAGCTACTTTTTGGATCATGGCCGACGGCATAGAGTCCCATATAGGACTTCTACCATTTTGGCTTTTAGCGTTAGCTCTAAAATACTCATCAAAGTCAACAAACACAGATAAACGACCACGTGTTTTATGCTCGGCTATAGCCCATGCTCCTAGAATATTTCCTCTTTTAGTCCCAAACTCATGTTTAACAGAACCATCAACGACATCAAACTTAAAATGATCTCCTTCTTTAACAACAGCTGATATGACCCTCACATATTCTGAATCACGCATTGCTGCTTTTAAATACCCATCTCTTGTAGTAATGTAGTTAACTACAGGTCCCATTTTTGATTCATATCGTTGAAATACGATGTCCCCTAACAATGGATTTAATCCGTAGGTTTCACAGATTTCAACGAAAATCTTAGCATCATCAGGTGTTCCGTTTTTGGGTTGAACTTTTACGTTCCATATTAATACTTTTTGCTCTTGTGTAAATTCCATTACTTTTTTCATTTTCGACCATTCTCCTTTTTATTTAGGTTTTTTGAAAATAAAAAAAGACGTATAGAGTTAAACCCCATACGTCTTTTGGATTACGCAAAAAAGCGCAGCTAATAAAAACCTAAATGGTTATTTTAGCTACGCTTTGTGCGTTCTTTATATTTTAGTCATGCAAAAATGCATGTTTTACCCATAGTGAATAACCCTTGTGTGTTGCTACTAATTCTCTTTTTCTATCATTACAAAATACGGGATAGTATAAGAGTACTTAAGAGATGTGCCGAGTTCCTACCTGCTCACTTGTTAATGTGGGATAGCATAACAGCTTTCAAGAATTGGATGTGCCAAAGTTCCTACCTGCTCACAGTTATGTGGGGTAGCATAATAGCTTTCAAAAGTGGATGTGCCGAGTTCCTACCTGCTCACAGTTAAGTGGAGTAGCATAACAGCTTTCAGTTCGGATGTGCCGAGTTCCTACCTGCTCACAATTAAGTGGAGTAGCATAACAGCTTTCAGATGAAAATAAATATAAGGTAATTATATACAACTAATTTTTAGATTTCAATACCAATTCTATTAAATGTATATTTTTAGTGAGGAAAAAGTTAATAGAAAACAAAAAACCCCTACTTTTAAGTAGGGGTTTCGCAAAAGAGCGAAAGTCAAAAATGAAAAAATTGAATTTACACTAATACCTTAATTATACCATATATGCCTATTTTTTCATAGTTTTATATTTTGGTTTGGAATAACGTTTGATCATTTTTGTGATCCTTATTTCATTAAGGCACCAGATAGTTGAAGGTAGTTATTGAACTAAAAACTTCTGTTAGTGAATAATAATTTTATCCTCACCATATAAATTTAGATGACTCAATTGTTCCTGTACAAACACCAATTCGCAAATTGTTATGAATCGTCCAACGAGCAAAATACTCCATTGTTCATTTATTTTTCCTCAAAGTTCTAGGGGCTTACTCACCTACCATACCGTCCTTATCAGCATCGTGCATATAGGAGTATAACCAATGATCACTCGTTATTGGCATACTGAAACCTGCAGCTTTTGCTTCTTTAATCGTCACCTGTCCATTACCGTTTGTATCAACACTAGAAATATCACCGTTTGTGTTTGAACTAGTTGAATCGGAAGGCTCACTGCCTGTTAAACCGAGTGATGAGTTTACTTCATCAGGGTTCACATTGTCAAATGTATTAACAATCTCGTTACCCATTAAAGTATAGGTGTACTGATAACTTGAAGGAATCTGCGTTTCCGTATTAGGATATATGATAATTGCTTCAAAATTAGTAGCTCCACCTGCGCTACGGATCACGTCTTCCATATAAGCTTGATCACCATGTCGGTTGAGTGTACTATCTTGTGGGGTAATATTGTAAGCATTCGATACCCCTCCGAGAGAATCAGCAATTATATGTCCTTCATCTAAAACGTGACTTTCGACGCCAGGAACCTTTGCCTCATCAGAATAGTATCTGCCAGTCGATAATACAGGTTCGTTACCGTCATCTTGTATAATGATTTCGTCAGCAATGATACGTACTAGTTGCCCGTATTCATTAGTAAATGCCCAATATTTACGGTCACCGTAACCAATGTCAACTACGACGTTAGGTTCACGATATCCAGACAGATCACCACCATCAACTTCAATAAGTTTGTATCCTGAGAACAGTTCATTATTTAGTTGGGTTGGTGTTTCCTCTACTACTTGTTCATCAATAACCGTTATAGTTTCTTCTTTTTCGCTATTTTTATTTGTTTCAACTGTGGTTACTTCTTGTGGGTCTGTTTTTGCATCTGTAATGGATCCATCTTCTAAGTTGTTACAACCAACCATAAAGATGAACGTTAAAAGTAAGATTAAATAGTTCATTTTCTTTTTCATTTTAGGAATCTCCTATAATAGATTCATATTGTTCTTTCTAACAATCTCGGAATGTTAACAGCTATTTACTATTGATTTCATATCAAGGAAAATATATCGGAGGATTAACTTTGTCTATCTGAATAAGACCATCGTATTGTTCACTAGGTATAAATGTTTCCTCAGTAACTCCCCAATACTTACTTGTTATTTCAGAATTCCACCAATATTTATTCTCTGTATCATCGTCTATATCAATATTTATAAATGATGCAGGAAATCCTGGTTGATTAAGGAAATTTTCTATCGAATGTGTTTTATGATCAGTGCTTACATCCATAACTTCTTGATCGTTACCTTTATTTTTCCCACTATACATATATAGTCCTATTATATAGGAGTCCTCTTTAATCGATTCTGGTAAATTCTCAACAAAAGAAACAAATATAGGGCTAGGGTAATTATCAGCAGTTTTTACCTTTGACCTATACTTCATAATATGAGCATTATGTGCCCACACAACAAACTTTTCATTCGGATACATTTCTTCGAGCAGCCATACTAAATTTTCCGACATTGTTTTATCTCTCAGGTTGAAACCAGTCATGCTTGTATGATACTCTTCATTATTGAAAATATTTGAGAGTGAGTATATCCTTTGCTCGAAACTTTTTCTTAGCAATTGAATTACATTTTCGTCAAATGATCGACTTAGAAGAGAATTTTCATTGTTTAATTCACTTAACATATTATTATATTGATCAACTAACCCTTTAGCTTTTTCGTTCCAATCTTCAGGTATCTTATTAATAGTTTCTTTCACAGTTAAATTATAAAACTCCTTTTCTGCTACTTTGATTGCCTTTGCATACTCTAGATCAATACCCTCAACTAGTTGGTAAAGCGATTTCCCCTCTAATCCTCCCATTGCCTGCATATCAAATCCAGCAATGTTAATAGGTTGATTCGTAGATTTCTCCTGTTTAAAATAATTAAATAAAATATTATTTTTAGTTGTATGCCAAGGTTGGAAAAGGGAATTCTTCAAAGCGGTAATTGTATCAATCTCAGCCAATATCTCATTTGTACTACCAACCTCTGTCAAACCGCTTTCAAATGCTACTACATTGTAACCTAATTCTTCATGTAAAAATTGGATTAACCTTCCTTTTATTTGATTATATTCAGCCACTCCATGTGAACTTTCCCCTAGCATTACCACTCTCTTGTCTTCTAAAATTTCTTTTAAAAATTCTAGATCACTATAGTCCGAACTTTCCAATTCGATAGGTTTAATATGTTCAGATTTTAAATTTTGAACTGTCTCTAACTCTTCATCATTAGTAATCCGTTGACTGCTTTCTGTGCTCTCAGACACTTGTTGATTTGAACAACCAGATATAAGTATAAATAATAGAAGTGAAGAAAAGATTATGTATACTATATTCCTCTTTAATGATTTCATATAATACAACTCCAATGTAATTTAAATTGCAATATTTATACATTACACCAATATATTACATTATTTATCAAAACATTTATATATTTTCTATCAATAGAGCATTTTTAATTTTTTATTGTTATAGTATTTTGTTTGAATACCTTGTTACAAAAGATCCTTCCAACTTACAGACCATACATTTAATAAATCAAATAACTTGTTATTCCTTATTCCACAATATGGCCCAAATCATAAATACAGACGCATCTCTTAGTGAAATACGCCAGGTTGCCGAAGACTTGAATTAGAGATATATTTTTATGACTTTACTGAAACTTATCTGCATTCTTCCCTTCATATCTTTTTCCAATTACAATCCCCATTAAACCAAAGAAAAAGAGGACGAGAAAAAGAAATCCAAACTTTTGCATTCCTGCACCCCAAGATTCAGCAATTGCCATAAGACTTGTCAGAATGGGGATACCAGCTGCTCCACCTATATTCCTGCTGAGCTGGATCATTCCACCAACCGTCGCCTGATAGTTGTCAGACACTGCATTTTGAGCAGGAAGCATGAAGGTCGGCATGACACTGCCAATTCCAAATCCCGTCAGGAAAGCAAAAAAATATATGAAATTCACTCCAATACCAGCAAAAATTAAAATGCTGATAGAAAAAAGGGCAACAGAAGTAAGAAGCCATCCTCTTACCGCTAACTTTTTATAGGAATGCTTTTGCATCATCCTACCCGAGAGGATGACACCAATACTTAGCCCAATCATTAGTGGCAACAGTAGACGCGAGCTGTTCTCCGTTCCTTCAAATAAAGCGACGGATAATAGTGGAAAAATGGCAATCGCACCATAGTTGATCGTACCCAATATAAAGGCGCTTATATTGGCAAGGAAAACATTTTTTATTTTTATCAATTGCTGTGGCAAAATAGCCTCCGGGTGTCGCCTGTCCTGACGGATGAACAACAATATTAGACAAAGGCATCCTACCATCATGGCTATTACACTAATTCTCCATCCAGAGTTTTCAAAGATTGACCAGCCCTGAATGAACAAGGCAATGGAGGTTCCTAATAGAAGAGCACCTAGGTAATTTATTTCTTTCCATGTAGTAGCCTGTTTTTCTTTTTTGTCTAATTTGGAACAAAGAAGAATCAATAAAGCCACAAATGCAAAGGGAATAACCATAAAGAACGCATATGACCAGCCAAAAGCAGATGAGACATAGCGGCCGGCAATCGGACCAATCAGATTGGCAAGTAACTGGATCGCTGCATAAGCACTTAGTGCTTTACCTCTGTTTTCACTTGGAAATAAGAGACTAATAAAAGCGATGGACACCGGCCCTAATGCCCCTGCTCCGATTCCTTGAATTAGTCTTGCGATTACCAAAAACGGAAGAGACGGAGCTAGGCCACATAATAAGGTACCGATTAAAAAAACTGATATACCAATAAGAAAAATACGTTTGTATCCAAAGAGATCGGCCATCTTTGCAAATAGCGGGATGGTGATGGTTGAGAGAAGCAGGTATCCACTAAACACCCATCCATACAAATGTCCGTCTCCTAGCTCTTGAATAACTTGAGGCAAGATGGTGGCGACCACCGTTTGCATCATCATGTTCGCCACCCCGGCTGCCAAAATGCCCGAGAAAATTAAAATGCGATTACTTTGTTTCATCGTTTAAAATCTCCACATAGCCTTCGTCTCCATTGAGGCGAATCAACTGTCCATCCTTGATTTTTATGGTCGCATCTTCCACACCAACTACAGCCGGAAGCCCATATTCTCGAGCAACAACTGACCCATGAGTCATTAATCCACCAACTTCAGTTACTAATGCTTTAGCAGTTTGAAATAATGGGGTCCATCCAGGATCAGTATAGTTTGCAATTAATATTTCACCCTCATTCAAATTCGCTTCTTCAGGCTTATAAACAACACGTGCCCTCCCTTCAACTACACCTCCTGATACAGGGCTACCAATAAGAGCTCCTTCTGGGAAGTTTCCATTTCTAATAGTTCCAGTTATAATCTCACCCTCACTCGTCATGACTCTTGGCTGATTTAAAGTTAGATGCCATGCATATTGCTCTTTACGTTCTTTGATGAAAATAGCAACATTATACTCGAACGTTCCATTGGCAATCTCTATTATTTCATCTAAAGTTAAAAAGTAGATATCTTCTTGCTTCTTAAGTATTCTTTTATTCACCATCTCATTTGCTTCTATCAGTAAAGCTTGCTTACATTCATCTAATACTATTGTAACTAAATGTTTATGATGTTCCCTTAAACCACTCATATAACGGTAAACGTCTATTAGACGAGACATATACTTTTGCTTAATTTTGTTAAGCCCCCTATTACCAACCTGTTGTAAAACTCTTCTCTTTGCTTCGTCCACCTCTTTTAATCCTTGCTTGAACTTTTCTCTATGATCATTTGGCTTTAAGTTTTGCTTATTTCCTAGAATCGTTGATGTTATGAGAGTTGGATTCTCTCTCCATCGAGGCCTTGTAATATCAATTTCTCCTGGGCATCGCATCCCGTACTTATCAATAAATGCTTCAAAGGATTGCAAAAAGGATTTACCACCCTTAACCATTAATAAACCTTCATAAAAACTATCGTCTTGTGCTGATTTTAAATACTTCTCTACCTCTGGTAAATCCCGAATTAAATCAGCTAAATCCCCCATCTCATGACCCATTTCACTCATGATATTCCCAGGCAATGATTTTGTTAATTGGTTAAATTCATAATCACTTCCGGTCATTTGGTATAACTTTTTTTGTAGAACTCTTGCTGTAATCATCAATGTCATCGGATTCGCCATAATTTTAGAAACATGACCTATTAGCTGTTCCAAATTGTTTTTAACAGCCTCTAAACGAATAACTCCCGATTTATGGTGTAGATCATCTCGAACAATTTTAACTACTCTGTCCATGACATCTTCTACATGACCTCTAGCTAAACTCGGATCATGTATAAATATTTTTAGAAGAACTTCCTTAATGATTGGACGAAGGTGTTTCAATAATGGTCTTATCGACTTTTTCATAACAGGACTTTTCATAAAATCAGGTCGATGTATAAATTCTTCTACTGCTCGACTAATCGATTCATCCATGCTATTTAATGCCTTAGGGAATATTTTTCTTCCTAATTTTGTTTGTAGAAAAAGTGTTGGATTGATAAAAAGTCTGCCACCCGATTCCTCAAAAAACGACTTTGGGAATATCGTTCTTAAAACAGATATTCCTAACGGTTTCATCGCATCTGTCATCATTTGTACATGGCCAAAGGATAATAATACACGTAAAGGCTGCTGTGGGAGATCAGGTAGTGGATACAAGGATGTAATTGGACGACTTTGAACAATAAAAATTTCTTCATCTACTATACAAAACTCAATATCTTGAGGAGAACCGTAATGGTTTTCAATTTTCTTACCAAGTTCAGCTGCTTCTATAATTATTTGATCAGATAAAGCTTGCTGCTTTTGCTTCTCTATAGGTAACTCCTTCGTCTCAGTACCACCTTGAACAAGGGGAATTATCGCTTTTTTCTTTTCTGATATACTTTTACTAATTATTTCTCCCGATTTTACTTTATATAAATCTGCAGATACAATTCCTGAAACAATTGCTTCACCTAACCCAAAACTTGCGTCAATTGAGACCACATTTCTATTTCCAGTAATAGGATCAGCTGTAAACATAATTCCTGATATATCAGGTTTAATCATTCGTTGCACGACAACTGATAAATAAACATGCTCATGATCAAAATTATTTTTCACTCGATAGGCAATAGCTCTGTCTGTAAAAAGAGAGGCCCAGCATTTCCTGATATGGTCGAGAAGTTGTCCTTGTCCAAGGATGTTAAGATGAGTATCCTGTTGCCCAGCAAAAGAGGCAGTTGGAAGATCTTCTGCCGTTGCGCTTGAGCGGACAGCATAGAAGTGGTCTTGCCCAACTTTTTCCCATGCTAAAATGATTTCCTTTTCTACTTCTTTAGGTATTGCAAGTCCTTGTATATGACATCTAATTTTCTCCCCGAGCATACGTAAGCTATTTAAATCATTTATATCCAATTGATTCAACTGGTTCAGTAATTGCTCCATTTCAGGACTTGTTTGGATAAATTCCTTATATGCAGATGTCGTAACACAGAAACCTCCCGGCACGAGAAACCCAGCTTTGCTTAATTCTCCAAGGTTTGCCCCTTTCCCACCCACTAACGGCAGACTGGAACGGTCAATTTCTTCAAAAAACAGCACACATGATTTCATCATTCTTTATCCCCCTAAAGATTTTTCACACAATAGTATGTTCTCAAACAATTCTTTATACCAATGTTGAACAACATGTTGATTAATGTTCTTTGTGTTCATTATTAATTACTTGTATACTAAGTTCAATAAACAATAAATTATACAATGCCCTTTAGTTGACAATTCAATTAATTGTGTTGATTAACATTGTGAATTTTCTTATGGAGGTGATCTATATGTCCGAGAAAACTGTAGACAAACGAGTAATCAGAACAAAGAAAATGCTGCGTGATGCTCTGACGGAACTTATGGAAGAAAAGGGGTTAGAAGGGATATCTGTGAATGAATTGACAAAGAAAGCTGATATTAATCGAGGAACTTTTTACATTCATTATCATGATAAATATGACTTTCTGGAGCAATGTGAAAATGAACTATTCGAGGGAATTTCCGAAACCATTAAGGGTACGGAATTTGCTGATCCAATTAACCCTCTAAGCTATATAAATCGGGAAGAACCATTGCCACATGTGCTAAAATTAGCCGAATTTTTTGCGAGACATGCACGCTTCCTAAAAATCCTCTTAGGACCTAATGGCAACCCAACTTTTCAACGTAAATTTAAAGACGTTATAAAACGACATATGTTCAATAGTCTCGAGAACCAGTTGCGAACCAGAGAATTAATCATTTCGCATGACTACTTTTTCGCTTATGTAAGTTCGGCCAATCTTGGTGTAATACAGATGTGGTTGGAGAATGACATCGATAAGACCCCAAAAGAGCTTGCCATGATCCTTACAAAAGTTACACTATTAGGGCCAGGATTTATAGTGGGATTAACAGCATTCCCAAAATAATTTCGTATCATGTAAAAAGACAGTTCTTATTAAACTTTCCTTTTGTTATATTTAATTACCAGATAGAAATGATGGGATTTGATATGGTTTTATAAAGTATGATTCAGCTAATTAAGCCAGTTCCTGCAAGTTATAACCTACTAAATAATTAATCAAAAAAACTTGTTATTCCACAATATGGCCCTTTTATGGAATAAGAAAAAAATCCTGCTAACCTTTCAACAGGATTTTTGATCAATCTTTTTTATAAGTTATCGAACTTTTTTACAAATAATCAATCTTTGTTTTAAAGCCACATTTAGACATGTAATATATGTTATATCCTCTTAATTTTTTAACTTTAGCTCTGAAAGTTCCTTTTCTTTTATTAATGAACCATCAAAGAACTTATAAAACATATTCTGAAATCCATCTCTCATATCAAGATCCGTCGTTACGCGAATCTGTTTTGAATATTCTTTAACGGAATCTATTATTGGTGTAACAAACGATAGAGATTCAACAACAATCAATACTCGCTCTTTAGGTTGTTCGTACTTAAAATGATTTTCTATTTCTGACTCATTACCTCGAACTACGATAACATGATACATTTTTTCGTTATTTTCAATAATGCCTGTATATGGACCATCAATTGCCTCATGTACTTTCGCTTCAGAATTATTTTTTTTAAACTCACTGAAAAGATTAGCAAATACTAGCTTTTGCAATATTTGATCCTTTGTAAAATCCTTAAACTGATTAATCCTATCCAACCTATCAATATTGTTTAAACCAACATAGCCTAATGTATAGATTGGAATTTGTTGATTCCCCTTCTGTAACAAGTGTTGTCTCACTTTTTTTAAGTCAAGCAGTTTATTTAGTTTAGCTTTTTGATTGTTTAAAAAGATACGTGAAAGCTGTATTTGCCCAATTACACCTATACTACCAACTTGCCTCAACATTTCTTTTTCCTCATCACTACTATATATAAAACCAGCGGAAGAAGGTTCTTCATTTGTATCTATAGGATTCCAATACACTTTATAATCATGAGTACAAGAAAATGGGCTTATCTTTGTCATTATCCTACAATCCGAATAATACGTCCGTTAATTTTTTGTTCTTCCGCATTAATACTTGAAATACGTATTAAAACCTTTTGACCTTTTTTAACGGATTCATGGCGTAAATGAGGGACTAGTGCATCCACCCCAGCAGCTAGGTTTACAAAAGTACCATAATCAGTAACACCGCTTACTTTACCAACATATTCAGATTTTACACTAAACTGCTTTGATATTTGTGACCAATGATTTGGTTTAGCTGCTTTTGCACTTACCTTAACCTGTTTATTGTCTTTATCTACTTCTATTATTTTTACGTTTATATGATCGCCAGCTTTATATCTTTCCTCTAAGTTATCTACCCAGCCATAATCCACTTCTGTGATAGGAATTTCAGCCTTAATACCACCAATATCTACTTGTAAATCCCTTTGACCAACTTTACGAATTACAGATAATACGATTTTGTCCTTCTTTAATTTTTTTATCGTTATATTTGCCATGTGCTCAAGTGCAGCATCACGTGATGCTACAAAAATCTCATTCTCTCTATCTATAGCAATTACTTTGAATGCAATTGCTGTACCTACGAGATCCCTTAGCTCATCTTTCGTTTGTACTCCTGAGAAATCAATCGGAACAAAGCCACGAATGAAACCAATTTGAATAATTGCACATGGTTTTTTCTCCTTAACCTTGTCAGAGTATATTTTGTCTTCAAGTCCAATCACATCAGCTTGTAAGATCGTTGAGTTTTGACGAGAACTATATATTTCTCTCCACGCTTTTTCAGAAATATCCTCTTCCATCTTTAGTGCTTTATTTGCATCATAACCTTCAATTAATACATCTAAGTGTGCGTCATTCATCATTTCTATTCTCCACCTTCATTTATATTTTTCACTAGTGCTAGTTCAGTTTTTGTAGGATTAATTTGATTAATGTCCGTGCCATGGACGAAAGCTGCAGTTAATGACTGGTCTAATAACTCTGGTTGTTCAGCAAATAAAGGATTATCCCACCACATTTTTCTTTCTTTCAGCCACAGTTGTTTTGGATTCACCCATACGCTCATATCAGCCATTTCAACATCATATTCTTTTGCGAGAGATTCATTATGATTTAATCCGACTACATACGGCACTTGCCCAGGAGCATTCTTAAATTCGTCTAAACGTTCATTTAAAGCCTCTTTCCAAATATTCGCTTTTTCCTCGTCCTCTTCCATCTCAGCCTGTGTTATAACTTGGATTGTATGTTCAATTAACTCTCCGTAGTAAAACTTATTGTAAACTGGCTTGCCATCAACGATTTCAAAATTGTAAGGAGACTGCTTATATGCAAATTTCCTATACTCAATCCATGCTTCAGGATCTCCAGCTCTTTCTTTTGCGACTGCATCTAATATCAGTGAATCACGTTTTGTATTGACATGATGAAGTGGATTATAAGCTAACGCTTCTTCGTGTGTCAGTTGACGTAATTTCCTACTTTCACTCTCTATTATTTTTATATTACTTAACTCATCTTCATTTGGAGCTACATATTCTGTGTCAAATGCCTCAGAGTATTGTTCATATTCTTCTTTTTTATCCTCTAAGTACACCTCTTCAGCGGTTTGGTCTACTTTTTCATCAATAGATTCGTCATTTTTATCCGCAGAATCATCTTCAGAAGAGTCTACTTCACTTTCATTACTAATGTCTGTGTTATTAGTTGATTCCGTTTCATCTGAATCAGCGTTTAAATCCTCATTTACTTTTAATGCCGAGACAGTTAGTGTGATACCTGTGTTTTCATCAACAAAGCTATCTATGGTTTGGCTTTGTACTTCACTATTGTCTTCGGTAATTGATGGTGGTACCACTTTTTTAGGAGTAGTAAGTTGTTGTTCAGATATTCCTTGTGATTCATCATTATCTTTAAGCACTTCTTGATTTTCAGCCTTTTCAGACTCTTGGCTACTAATTGTTCCAGTATCATTATCAACCTTTTCTTGTACTAGTTCATTATCAGTAGGTTGTTCCTCTTCTTCGACTAATTCAGTAAAGGCAAACGATTCAACTGATTTTTCACTTGAGAATTCTTCCTGTTGATTTGAAATGTCTTCATCTTCATTATCAGGTTGCTCAGCTCCATTGGCTGGTGTTGTTTCAGTTACTGGATCTACTTTTACTAATTCCTCTACTATTTCTTGAGCATCACCTGCAACGAACCCCGGTTGTTCTTGAACTTCTGAATCACCTTGTACATTTTCAGATGCAGCAGCTGCATCAGGCATTAAAGCTGTTCCGACAAGCGCTGCCGCTGGTATTGCAGTTACCATTAGTGCTTTATTCATCTAATCCATCCCTTCAATTTTAGGTTTGTTTACCAAAAGTCATCGTCTTGATCTTTTAATAAAGCAACTGGTTCTTTTGGTTTTTGCTTTTCTTCTATATCCTTACTTGAATTATCAACTTCACTATCTTCAGTTGGTTCTGTCGATGTTTCAACAGCAACTGGAGAAAGAACTGTTTTTTCATTTTGCTTATTGTTATCTTCAACTGGTTCCTCAAATGGATCATCTAAGAATGGATCATTTTTCGGTTTTAGATTAAAGACAACCTCTTTCCTTCTATTTTTGTTCTTATTATCATTACTACTACTATTCTCTTGACCTACTAACTTCGCTTTCTTCTGTTCCTCTTGTGAAATACGATGTACATCCTCTTTAATAATTAGTTCTTTCCAATCACGAGGTAAAAATGTTCCTAATGCTATACCTGGTGGTTGAGGATGTCCATCTTGCAGAAGCTTATGGACAAAATGAAATCTCGGTAGCCCATCCATCAATAATGTATATGGAAAGCGATCTTTGTCTTCTTCTTTGATACTATATCCTTTAGGGATTAGGCTTTTTAGCGGATTACCTGAATATAATTTATTCTTGTAAACCACCCTGTCTTGTCCAAGTTCTTGCGCTAATTCTTTAGCATCATTGGAAGATAATCCACCAAATATGATTTTGTTTCTTGTTGATGTTAAGATTGCTTGTTTCATAGCCTTCCCACTTAATTGACCAGCCTCTACCTCCAGCTGTGCAATTGACTGAATCGCAAACATCCCTGCAACTCGATACTCGGCTGATATAGATAACCACCGTTCAACATCTGGATTAATATAGCGACTATATTCATCTATAATCATGTAGTGATCTACCCTCGTTTTTTCAGTACCTTTTCGTCTAAATGTACCTAATTGTAGGTGCATCGCAACAAATTGACCGAATGCATCACCCGCTTTTCCAAGCTTTCCAAGAGCAGTGTTTACCGCAAGAACACCACCAATTTCAAAATGTTCATCAATGCTAAAAGTGCTCTTACCTGTAATTACTCTTTTTAAATGGTCATTTGAAGTAATATTCTCCATCTGTGCACGTAAACCAATAATTAATTGTTGGTATTTATCTTTAAGGCTTCCTAACAGCTCATGAGTGAAGAATTTGACTAGCTCTGTGTTACCTTGTTTTTCTTGTAGTTTATGGATGTTTTTCTCTAATACATATGGATCTCGTAGATTTGTTAACACATCTGTGATATCCATGTTGTCTCCGTATAGTTCCTTTAACATCAATGTGATTTTACGAGTAGACAACTCCTGCACTGTTGCGAAGAAGGCCTCCTGTTTACCGAATAGTGATTTTAAGACAGCCACTGTTGCCTCTGCTACATCGTCTTTATCACCCTGCATGACATTTAAGCGATCACTATTAGGGATTGTTGGGTCTATGTGAACACAATCAATTTCCATCCAAGTGCAAATCTCTTTAACCATTGCAGCCACATCCCCTTTTGGTTCAATGACTGAGAGACCTACTTTTCTTCCTTTACGTTTTGAATCTAATATTTGATAGATAATTGGCTTAAGAATAGTTGCTGTTTTACCACACCTTGTTGGACCAACAATTAATGTATGAGTAAACGCATCGTCTCTTCCCCAACTAAGACTTTTCTTTTCTGAAGGTTTTGCTATTGTATTCCACTCCCTCCCCTAATATAAAAGTGATTGAATCATGTTCCTCTTCTTGTTCAGTAAAGAATGCTAAGTAAATTGGTTTGATTAAACCGTTCTCTTTCCTGTTGTTCCATATTTCTTTTAACTGAGTGTGATTGTTCATAAAATCAGTCTTACGCTCGGATATCGTTTTAGGCTTATCTACAACGAATCGCAATTTATTTTTACCACTACGGTTCTGGACGACTAAGATTAAGATGCTGATTCCAAATGATGAAACAAGTATAAGAATGAACAATAAATGCGAGAATAATGTATCTTGTCTTTCAGTAATGTAAAGAATACTGATTGCCCCAAAGCTATTTAATAGAGTAAAAATGTTTATGAATGATCGTTTATAATATTTGTAAGTGACGTACAACAATAATGCGATTACCATTGTTATAGCCGATAAAATTATGCTACCTTTTCCTTCACTACTCCACTTCAGTTGCATGAATGATAATGGTACTAAGAGCAACTGGATGATTAATAAACCAAACCTTATCAATACCAGCTTAAAGGGTATTTGATTCATAGATATTTCCTGAGCTAACTGGTGATGGTGTGAAATGACTCTGCTTATCAGCGTTTACTTTTGCAGCAATGGAAACGGTCAATACAATCACACCTACAGCAAAACAAATCCTCTTATGTTTTTCCAACTACCCCTACCTCCTTGCGAGTTTAAGTAAATGCACTTAATTTAATATTTTCATTTTTTCTTGTTTTTGAAGCTGATAGACTGTTAATACAAACGTCATTTCATCCTCAAAAATTGGCTTAAATGTTTCAAATATCTCCTTTTGTTCTTCTTTGGTATGAGCTGATAGTAGCTCAATGATTGATGCGTTTACTCCCACCTCTGAAAAGATAGTTTGAAATTCAGGAATGATACTGTTTGATTTTCCTTGTGTTAATTCCATGTTTCGCCTCCATTAATTAGTGTTTTTTGGTAATTAAAGAAATTAAAAAAGGCAGGGCATGAAGATACACTTAAAAAAGTGTTAACTTCAAACCCTGCCTTTTGACAGTAGTTCTTCTCTTATTCAATTTTGAACAAAATAGGAACGAATTTCTAATATTTGAGTAAATTGTACTATATTCACATGGACAACTCAAGTAATTTTCAGAGATTTATTGAATACGGGCAATCTAAATTTAATAACGCGTCTAACTTTTAGCGGTCACTACCAAAATAGGTGCGATTTTTTGTTCATCTACCCTCTACAGCCGTTCCTTTGAGGGTATGCGGCTACATCATATATAATCTGAAACCGTCTCTTTTTTCTATTTTATACATAAATAACCCTTTAAAGATTTTCTTGCCTTCTCTAAAGGGTACAGGTTTATTTTTATTGATAATCTCAATTTTTCTCCTAATTACCTTACAGTTCTTCTACCCATATTGAGGTTCTTATCAGCTAACAGCTGAATTTTGAAGATATTTGTAATGCCTGTGCGGTCGGTTAATAGTGTGATTGAAACCAAATCACCTTCTGACAAATCAGAAAGTCGGATAACAGCATCCTGTCGATATATACTCACTTCTCCCCATATATCATATTGAAACTCACCACGGTAATTCTCATCATTGAGGGAAATACCATCAACCAATAAAGTTTTCTCGCCTACTTCTTTTACTTCTGCATAGAATGTCTGAATATCAGAATGTGACATCACCCAAGCATCATCTTTGGCATTAGCATATCCCGCAATATAGCTGATGAATATGCCAATGATTAAAACTATTATGGTCATAACAATAGCGACTCTATTTGGAGGAACCATTGAAGTACGCTTGCCCTCGGTTGTTCCTAAAGCCTTATTAATATGCCGTTTATAGACTTGAAAATAAACAATAACGGTAGCAACTAATATAATTACAATTGCAAACAGTGCGAGAAAAAAAGTAGGATAATTCAAAAAAGTAGGAAAATTCATGTAATCGACTCCTTTATATTCCGAAATTTTCTTTAAAAATGTAGTAATAGCTTCTTGTTACATCAACACTTTTACCATTAGTCAATGTAAGGATAAACTTCGACGAAAGAGTAGGTGTAATTCGTTTAACCTTATTTCTTGCAATTACAACAGAGTTACTTATACGCAAAAATTTTGTTGGGTCAAGCAAACTGACAATTCGGTATAATCGGTCGGTAGCTTGATATAGTCCTTCTTGTGTTTGTACCTCAACTGCATGACCGAACGATTCGATACAAATAATGTCCTCTACCGATAAAATGATCCGAGCTTTTGTTCCTTTTTCTCTCACAGTCAGAACATCAAGGAAGCTGTTGGTTTCACTTAATACCAAGTCGGCAGAATCATCTATTTCAATTCCTCGTTCTTCAAGTGCAGATTTGATTTCATCATAACGCTCATTACTAATGTCAAGTTTAATTTTCAAATGTCAACCTCCTTTCGTTCATCGTAATACATAGCCATGTTTTTTCAAAAGTAGTATAACAATCGGATTTTCGTACCTCAATATAAGAGGAACACTTTACAGATATAGCCACATAGATTACACAATATGCTGTATGAACATTAGCGTGGGAAAAACCGTTTCAGTGATAGGTGTGAAAACGCATACCTTAATTGCAACTGTGAGAATTGGAAGAACTCCACGAGCCTTAGCATTCACACCCTATGGAAAATTTGCTTACGTGATTGCGGGTGATGCTATTAGTAATTTATCTGTCAATGATGTGAAAAACCATAGAGTTATTGCTACGGTTCAGATTTTTGCAGGAGGATTTCCGAATGATATCGCCTTTACTCCAAACGGAACACTTGCTTATGTGGTAAATGATTCTGTTCCTGGTCTGGTATCAGCAATTGATGTAAAAACTCATTCGGTTACTACTGCCATTCAGATTTCTGGAGGAGAAACTCCAATTGATATCGAATTTACACCTGACGGAAAAGGAAAATTCGCTTATGTAGTTTGAATTTATTGCTATTAAATGTCCATTGTGATTGATAGTGTTAAACGACCTCAGACAAAATTCTCTTTTCGTTAACGTACTGTGTATAACTAAACTCAAAATAAAAAGCCTTAATCAAGTAGTAAGGCATTATTTCTCTACTATCTCTATTGTTTTATGTTTTTTGGGCTCCCAACTTAATACATCTTTTTCCTGCAGTCTCTTGAGAGCATCGTACACAGTAGCTAACGATTTTATTTCAGTCATTCGCCTGATCTCTCTCATGCTCGGTGTACGATTATAAAGCTTTAGATATTTTTCTATAGCTTTTAACACTTTCTGCTCTTTCTCCAACATTTTTATTTCTGTTTTTGTCATTCCATCTAACATAATCTATGCTCCTTATAACTGCATTTATTTACATTATAAACGAACATATATTCTGTTCGATAGCTTAAAAAATGCAAAATAAAAAAGCCCCTTAAGGTAATCAGATTTTATTTTTTAATCTGTCTACCTTAAGGGGAGCATATCATTTCTGGTTATCTTTTTCTATAGCGTAGCCGGGATAGCGTTTACTATATTCTTGCGCCATATCGTATTATGAGGTCAGCCAGTAACATTTCTGGTTGACCTATTTTTAATAGGTATTAATCTTAAGGTAGTCGGGGTAGAACGCTAGCGCCATTGGGACTTGATCCCGTCGGCAATACTGTTCACCTCCTACTTGTAGAAACATGTTTGAGGCTGGTTGGGGCATAGACCCGTATAACAAGCGAAGCTATGATACTACAAGTTATGTTAGGGGGCTACCGGCAAATACATTATAGGAAGTGATACATTATGGATCCAGTCAGTGGCCTGGATGTCGCTAAAGGAGAAAGCCAAGTACAAGCTTTCTAGGCAAGAAAGCAACAATGTTTACGAAAAGAGCCTTTTATGATTAGGGGAATCCCTTAAATTACAAAAAATGAGCAATCTGTATGGTTGCTGGTCCAAGCAGTACTAACAAATATATTTCAATTTTGATAATGTTCCCTATATTAACATTCAGCTTTTTCATTTTTGATCCACTCCCTCTGCTTTTTTCTATTTAGATACCTGGAACAAGCTCTTAGTCCTGGATCATGTATAAATAGGGGTTCTATATATACATCTTGTCTCTCCATGTTCGTTTGTGAGAAAAAGACAAGACTTACATTTTGCTTTTCGGTCCCTTTTCAGCCCAAATGCTCTTACCATTGGATTCAGGTTTGCAAATCCCCAGTCTGATGAATACAAATCCAACTCTTGCATTATCATGAAGCCTTGCCCCCATGTAGTAAACCTTTATCTTTGAAAGAAATCTCGTCAAAGTTACTACCCCTTCCCCTTTACCCTTCTATGACTACTAATGCTATATTTTTAAGAATTACAAAGGAACCTAATAAACAAATTAAGTAATTTTGAAAGAGAACTTAATAGAACATGAAAAATCTTCATTACTTTCATGAAAAATACTCATTTCACAAATATTCAAATTATTTGTAGAATTGTGTCAGATACCAATTAAGTAAAGAAAATGGTATCAAAAAAATTAACTATGGAGGTGAATAACTATGTCAAACATTCTTGGTTTACAACGCATGGAAATGCAAAGTATTGGTCCAGATGCATTGAGTATTTCATCATGTGACACTGGTAGTTGCATGAGACACTAATAGTTGCCTTTGTGGAAGGGTATTTACCAAGCTAATCTTGCAGAACCATTCAGTGGCTTTAAATGAGCTCCTGAATGGTTTACTAATTTTTAACTTATCAAATACAAAATTCTAATATAGAACCTCATTTTTCACTTTTTTTTCATATAATAAATTATTTCCAAAGGAGGAGAAATAAATGGTATTTGATAAAACCTATAACCTTTATCAATATCTTAGCTTCCATGACTATCACTATGAGTCGCCCCAATATTATCATCCAAATGATGAATTGTTAAAGACCGTACGTAACCTTTTACCTTTCAATTGGTCAATAAATAGAAATAGCGTATGGTTACATGCTAGTACACCCGAGTCAAAAGAAATACCAATTCAAGGGTGGAAAATCCATATATCTGCCACACACAGGAACTGTGTGGATATATTAAAAAAAGTAGTACCAATATTAATATCCAATAACATCACTTTTAAGTTTTTAGCTGATAGATATATCGTTAATTTTACCAATAGTAAGACTAGGGATAGGGGATCTAGTGGAAAGTTTATCACCATTTATCCCAGTAATGAAAAAGAGTTTAGAGAGATAATAGATAAGCTATACTGGAACTTAAAGGAATTCAAAGGTCCGTATATCTTATCTGATATGAGATATAAGGATTCAAATGTTGTATATTACCGATATGGTGCTTTTAAAGAAATGAAAAAGGTTAATGTCTTAGGACAACAAGAGTATAAAATAATGACTCCTGATGGAGAGTTAATTCCTGATAACCGATTGCCATACTATAACCTCCCTTATTGGGTAAAAGATCCTTTTATAGATGAAAATATTATGAATAATACAGATTCTACTCTTAAGGATGGAAGGTATAGAGTTGAAAGAGTTATTCAATTCTCCAATACTGGCGGTGTATATGAAGGCATTGACTTAAAATCAGGGAATAAAGTGCTAATAAAAGAAGCAAGGCCTCATACTTTTATATATGCAGATGGAAGTGATGCAGTCGCTAGGTTAAAAAAAGAATACGATTTATTAAAAGAAATGGAATGTGAGGGTATAACTCCTAAAGCAATTGATTTAGTACAAGAATGGGAGCACCTTTTCTTAATTGAAGAATTCATTGATGGAACAAACCTTGCCCCATTTGTTACAAGAAAGACTCCTTTCAGATTGATTAACCCAACTTCAGACAATTTCCATAGTTATGTAAAAATGGTGAAAGACATATGGTTGCAAATCGTAAAAGGAGTTAACGAATTTCATAAAAGAGACATAATTATTGGTGATCTTTCTAGTTTAAATGTAATGGTTTGCGAGAATGGTCCCATTTCTATTAAATTTATAGATCTTGAAGGTGCATGGAAAATAGGGACTGATTTGCCATCAGACATTAGGACTCCCGGATATTCGTCTAAATACGACAATGATAAAGGTCCGTTAAGTGATATATATTCAATAGGGGCTATTATGCTATCTACCTTATTTCCCATGAATCAACTTTTAGAGCTAGATCAATCTAAGAATGAAGTTTTTATAGATTCATTGGGAAAAAGATTAGGGTTATCAGAATCCATCTTGCTACTAATAAAAAAATGTATGTACGAGAACGCAAATAAAAGGCCAGCTATAAAAGAAATACAAAACTCTATTGAAAGTTCAATTACCGATAAAATAACTATTCGTATTGATGGGAATGCTGAAAATATATTTGAACATCAATTAAATATGAATGAACAACAAATAAATTTAAAAAAAATAGTAAGTAATATTGAATCTAGTTCTGACTACAATAGACGTGATAGACTATTTCCATCTGATCCCAAAGTCTTTATTACAAACCCACTTAACCTAGCACACGGTGCTGTTGGAGTTGGTTATGCTCTTACTAAAATTAATGGCGAAACCTCCAGCTCATTAAAATCATGGATACTCATGCAAAATATAACTAATGAAAGCTACTCTCCAGGTTTATATTATGGTTTATCAGGTATCGCATGGGGTCTTTGGGAGTTAGGCTTGGAAGAAAGAGCTATACAGGTTCTAACGAACGGTCTTCAACACCCTTTATTATTTACCCATGCGGAGATATACAGTGGAGCATCTGGTGTTGGTTTATCATGCCTTTACTTTTATAATAAAACATTAAATCAACTTTGGTTAGATAACGCTGTAAAGATTGGGGATTGGTTAAATAAATCCAAAAAAGAGGATACAAACGGAAACTATTATTGGCCCGATTATAATGGTGATATATGGACTAGTTATGCAAAAGGATCCGCTGGAATTTCACTTTTTCTACTGTATCTATCTGAAATAACAGGTGATGAAAATTATTTAGTAACAGGGAAAAGAGCGCTTGAATTTGAAATTTCACACTTAGAAGAGACGGATGAAGGTTTTTTAATTACTAGAAGAGGTACAATAAATGAAGGGGAAAATAGGGAAAGTGTTTTAAGTCATTACTGGGCTGATGGGAGTGCTGGTGTAGCAACAGCTGTACTTAGATATTGGTCTATAACAAAACAGGAAAGATATAATAAAATAGCACAAAAATTGTTAAATGATGCGAAAAGAAGCATTACAGTTTTCCCTAATTTATTTAAAGGACTTTCAGGCCTAGGTAATGTCTTAATAGATGCATACGAGATTTTTGAAGATGAAAGTTATCTTTATGAGGCAAATAAAGTCGCAAAAGGGATAAATCTTTTTAAAATTGAACGTCCTGAAGGTATTGCTTATCCAGGAGAACAACTATTAAGGGCTTCAACTGACTTCGGAACAGGTTCTTCAGGTATCGCACTATTTTTGCATCGTCTATTACAAGCGAATATGGGACAGCGAACAACCAATTTCAATTTCACCTTGGATCAATTAATAAGTACTCGTACAAAAAACATACTTACAAAGTAATTTTGAAGATGGAGGCCTTTGATCATGGTCAGCAAAACCAACAAAGAATTTCCAATTTTTCTTCTGTTGAAAAATAAAACGTTGATGATTATTTTGACTGGTGGAGTAATATCAAATGTAGGTGACGCATTTTTTAATCTTGCTGTTATGTGGGTTATATATGAACAAAGTCAGTCTGTATTGCAGACCGCATTAATTGGCGTTATCTGGCACATTTCTGGAGCATTATTCTCCCCAATCGCTGGGGCTTTAACTGATATCGTTGATCGCAAAAAGTTATTAGTTTCCATTCATATTTCTTCGGGATTAGTTACTTTGTTTTGTGCAACTTATGTATTGATAAATGGTTATTTACCACTTTGGCTAGCATTCACATCAGTTTTTATTTTAAATGCTCTTTCTATATTTTCTTCCCCAATCCAATCTTCCCTGTTACCAGACTTAGTAAGCAATAAACACTTATTAAGTGTAGCAGGTATTTTATCTACAATAACAGGGTTGTCTGCACTTTTAGGAAACATGTTAGCTGGATCTGTTATTGCTTATGTAGGGAGCGGATGGGCTTTATCGATAGATTCTATCACATTTTTTATAGTTGCATTTTGTATTTCTATTGCAAAAATTCCTAAAGTACAAAAAGCACAAAGTATCCAAGAAACTGCTAATAAAATATCATTATTCACTAGTATTGTGCAGGGATGGGAATATATAAGAGAGTTTAATATGTTAAAATCTATTGTTTTACTTCTTTTATTACTTAATCTTGCATCTTTTATCGGCCCATTATATCCAGCTCTTGTTAATGATCAGCTAAATGGTGGGCCATCTATTTTTGGAATAATGCAAGGAGTTTCTTTATTAGGTGGAATAGTAGGTGGAATAGTAATAGGTGGAATTGGAAAAAAATTTAGACCTGGATACATTACTTTATTAGGCTGGTTTATTGCTGGATTATGTACAGCTTTCATTGGAATCTCAAGTACGATAGTTCTCACAATGTTTCTACTGTTCTTAAGAACTTTTTGTATTACAATAAGCTCTGTTAGTCTCTATACCCTACGAATGTCATTAGTTTCTTCACAATATAGAGGGAGAGTCGACGGGTTACTACAAACTTTTGCTACAATTGCTATACCTATTAGCACAATTTCTGCTGGTTGGTTTGGTGATTTTATTGGAGTACAAATTCTATTTATAATATCAGGTGTATGGATTATTTTAGTATCTTTCTTAGGATTCCTATTACCTTATTTCAGAGAAGCACAAATTCCAGATACAGAATCATCAATATCTGCATCTAACTAAATTGTCTTTAATTTTGACAGTAGGCTAATTCTTTATATTGTCATTCTCATATACCCTCACGCGTTTATTATAGTTTCAGTAACATCTTTTTGTGACTCCTCCTAGAGAGGCACTTAATTTGAAGTAGGTTTTTTTATCTTGTTAGAAAATATTACTCCTTTCGTTATTTTACATATAAAAAGGAGGATGGGCTGGCCTCATAATACTTCACCCAAATGTTAGCCAGCCCGAAACAAATAACTTTTGTCGTACATTTTTGGAGAATAATATCTTTTACAATACGACGTTTAATAAAAAGTTTGTCTATTAAACGATAAAACCAGATTGTTAAACAAAACTAAAGTATTTTAAGGAGGAGAATATGCAGAAATAGTTCCAAATTATGGTCTGCTAATACAATCGGTCTTTTTCTTTTGGCAGGTTAACAAACTTTCGAGCCAAGACAGTTCCGGTTGAATCCATAACTGAACAAACCGTAGAGTTTGTGATTCCAAGATCTATGGCACAAATCTTTTGGTCTTTTAATTTTGTTTTAGTTAATGTTACTTTGTGTTCGTATGTAAAATTGAGAAAGTACTTTTTCCCAACCTTAACAAGCTTAGGACTAGATTCTTTCCACTCCCAAACGCCACGTTTATGTAAATCCTGCCCTTTGAATTCTACATCTATCCATACCCAATCATTTTTATGGAAAATCTTGATTTGAGCAGTGTTATCAGATGTTCTTTCGAACATATTACCACGATAAAACACAGGGAACTCTTTGTGTTCCAACTGCAATCGAGGTGGTTTTTGGGTGAATTTCTTTCCCTCTAAAAAAGATTGTGCCCGCGGAGTGCCACTATAAGTATTGTGAAACTTCCAATCTTCCAAATATCCTGCCTTTAGGAACTTCCATATCAAATTAATAAATTTTTCATCTTCAATTCTTTTTCTAAGAATGTTAATTAAAATATGGTGGTCTATATTATCGAAGAAGCCTTTGATGTCGCCTTCTACAAACCATCTACTATGATGTAAAGTATTTTTACATTGTAGTAATGCTGTGTGACAGCTTCTGTTTGGTCTGAAACCCTATGAATTGTTAGAAAAGGTGTCTTCATAGATTCCTTCGAGTAAATCTCTGACCACTTCCTGAATCAGTTTATCTTCGAAGCTTGGGATTCCAAGAGGTCTTTTATCTCCATTGCTTTTTGGAATATAAACACGTTTTACAGGTAATGGTTTGTAGCTTTCATCTTTTAGATTGGTAATGATAGTTTCGATCCTTTTCAGACTCATGCCATCAATTGTGCTACCATCTGTTCCTGCTGTCATATTACCTTCTTTTGCATAGATTTTTGAATAAGCTTTAAGGAAGAACTCTTGATTATATAAGTTTCTATATAATCGTTTGAAACGATATTCTTTTATACCTGCTTTAGAAGATAGATTATTTAATACTACTGTCGGATTTCTCATAATGCCTCCCACACTTACCCAAGTTGGTATTAAACTTGATAAACTACTTTCCTTCGCCATGTACAAGGCTTTCCCTTACTCGGACTTACGAAAGCTCCGTTACCTTATTGGATATTCAGATTCTATATAAACCATAGCCAAATTGGCTTTCCAACTTAGGTAATCCCCATTTAGAAACATAGCTTTTTGTAATGTCGGAAGCGACTTTCGTCTGTTACTACCTACAGTAGTTGAGGGAAAAAGAACTCACTCAATTTCGTACAGAGTCAATATACGAAATCCTATTTTTCCTATAGCGTTACAGTCACCTTTCGCTATACGCAGCAATGGTCGCTCTTAGACTATCGTTCAAGCAGTTTGGCCTTCTTCCTTGTTTACAAAGTTCATCTTGCCATTCAGTCGTGACGTGGTAGTCTCGTCAACTTATGGCTTTCCACAACATGCTACACTCCCCGTCAGGTTTCCCCTTCGGATAAGTTGGGTGATGATAGGTTTAAATTGTGAATTTTAACCTATGCTGTTGCTATCCAGCGATTTTCTATCTGCCCTTATGGGCGCACGACTCCGTTGCTATTTAGTTCACCAAGTATGCTATGAGGGTTATCTATCGCCCTCTTTTTTACGTTAAAACAATCTTTTTATTACATCATCAGTAAATTAACTAATAAGCTAGTAAAATAGATTAATTAAAAATACATCTATTTTTTAATAAATGGTAAAATGTTCTTATAAATTATGAATGGAGGTATCAATTATGTCTGCCCTTATAGCTCTTGGGGTGGGAGC
>NZ_JAXBME010000024.1 GCF_033963835.1 Cytobacillus sp. IB215665 | reverse complement strand
GCCGCCAGCGTTCGTCCTGAGCCAGGATCAAACTCTCCAATAAAGTTTGATTGCTCATTTGTTCAAAAAAAATTAACGTTGACGCTTTTGTTTTGTTTAGTTTTCAAAGAACATTTCAGCTGCGTTTTTCTTGGAGCAGCTTTATTATAATAACATCGAATCTTGTCTAAGTCAACATCTTTTTTTGTCGACTTTCATCAATAATTGTCGTTGTTTCTTAGCGACGAATAATAATATATCATCTATTTTAATAACAATCAATAGTTTTTTTAATAAAATTTTAAAGAAACTTTATTAATTGTTGAATCTTCATCTAAAGCATTTATTAAGACCCCGTTTATAAACAATGTTACTATTATTACTAAACTAGAATTTAATGATGTTGTTTTGCGCAACAGTCATCATTTTATAAAGGCTCATTTCGTAAACTTCGCTACTATTTCTACAAAAACAAGCAGTATGATAGCTTTAAAAGAGCTTAATAGTTGTAAAAAGTAGACAAAATATCACGAACGCTAGATGTAAAAGTCCTTATATCTAAGAAGAAAATCAACATTCAATACGAAAACTGGTTTTATAGAAGAAAAGATGAATGCCAAAAAATCTAGTTATATACATATGTTGATCAATATAGGAAAAACAACTTTATGAAAAAACCCCCTAAACGACAAGTTTAGGGGGAATTAACTATTTGTTTCTCATTTGAGGGAATAACAGCACATCTCTAATGGATGGAGCATTCGTTAACAACATGACTAATCTGTCAATTCCAATTCCTAATCCCCCTGTTGGTGGCATTCCATACTCCAACGCCTCAACAAAGTCCTCATCCATCATATGCGCTTCATCATTGCCTTGCTCACGTTCTTTTATTTGTGCTTCAAAACGTTGCCTTTGATCAATAGGATCATTCAGTTCGGTAAATGCGTTGGCATGTTCACGACCAACGATAAACAGCTCAAAACGATCAGTAAAACGCGGATCTTGTGCGTTTTTCTTAGCTAGAGGAGAAATTTCTACTGGATGACCATAAATAAATGTCGGTTGTATAAGTTTATCCTCTATTTTTTGTTCGAAGAATTCATTTACAATATGTCCATATAACATATTATCATTTATTTCAACACCATGCTCTTTCGCGTGAGCACGTGCTTCTTCAACACTCATCTCTTTCCAGAAGTCTACGCCAACATATTCTTTTATTGCGTCAACCATGTGTAGCCTTTTCCATTTTGGCTTTAATTCTACTTCATCATCACCATACATAACAGTTGTAGACCCGAGTACTTCCTCTGCAATATGAGCGATCATATTTTCAGTTAATGACATAATGTCTTCAAAATCTGCATACGCCTCATAAAGTTCAAGCATTGTGAATTCCGGGTTATGACGAGTAGATACACCCTCATTACGAAAAACACGACCAATTTCATAAACTTTTTCTAAGCCACCAACAATTAATCTCTTTAAATGTAATTCAATTGCAATTCTCATATATAAAGGGATATCTAGAGCATTATGGTGAGTAATAAAAGGTTTTGCCGAAGCTCCGCCTGCGATTGAGTGCATCATCGGAGTTTCTACCTCTAAATATCCATTGTTATCTAAATAACGTCTCATAGATTGAATAATTTGGCTTCTAGATATGAACGTTTGCTTACTTTTAGGGTTAGTAATTAAATCTAAATATCGCTGACGATATCTTTGCTCTATATCCTTTAAACCATGGTATTTATCAGGTAATGGTCTAAGTGATTTTGTTAATAATTCAAATGAAGTTGCTTTAATAGAAAGCTCCCCAACTTTTGTTTTAAAAACAGTACCAGAAATTCCAATGATATCTCCAATGTCTGCGATGGTAAAAGTCTCATATGGTGCATCACCTACCGCATCTTTTCTAACGTATATTTGGATTTGATCTGTCAAATCTTGAATATGCGCAAAACCAGCTTTACCCTTCCCTCGTTTTGTCATTATTCTACCTGCTATTTTAACTTGTACTTCATTTTGTTCTAACTCTTCCTTAGAGTAATGATCCAATGTGGAAATCAGCTCTTTAGCGGAGTGTGTACGTTCAAAACGTTTTCCAAACGGATCAATCCCGTTTTCTTCTAACTTATGTAATTTTTCACGTCTGACTACTAACTGATCATTTAACTCTTCTGTACTCATACCTATCAACTCCAATATTATTTTTCTAACAAAAAAAGAGATTTTATATACTTCTAGTTCAAAAGAAGCGTTACTTATCAAGGGCTCTTCCAACAACAATCTATACGAAAACAGCCATTGTTAAAAAGAAAAACCCGACATTGCCGAGTTATTCTGAAATTGAGTTAAGTCTAAAGAATTTAGTTTCTAAAAAGCGTTGGAATCCTTTCCGCTGAAGTTGCTTATGCCTTCAACGTGAAAGGGTGATACTTTTCTTCCTTTAGAAAAACTGCCAGCGATAGACTGGCAGTATATAAACGTCTTTTAGGGGTTATTATATTCTAGGCCATACTTGATGTCAAACAACTTTCGCTACACTTTGCTGTTTATTTTCCACATCATCAACGAACTTTATTAGTAGATTTACTAAGTCCGCTCTATTATGACAATCATTTATAGCATTCCTTACTCTTGCATTGCCTTTAATCCCTTTTAAATACCATGCTGCATGCTTTCTCATTTCTTTCACAGCTATGTTCTCATTTTTCAGAGCAATTAGTCGGTCAAGGTGTAAAATACAAACATCTATCTTTTCTCGAATTCCAGGCTCTTCAATTAATTCACCCGTTTCAAGAAATTTGACTGTACGGTATATCATCCAAGGGTTACCTAATGCCGCTCGTCCTATCATTACCCCATCACAACCTGTTTGCTCAAGCATCGCTTTTGCATCCTGTGGAGATTCAACATCACCATTTCCGATGATCGGTATATTAACTGCTTGTTTTACCTGTTTAATGATATCCCAGTTTGCCTTACCCTCGTACATTTGCTCACGAGTTCTCCCATGTAACGATACAGCTTTTCCTCCGGCACGTTCAACTGCCATTGCATTCTCAATTGCAAATATATGATCATCGTCCCAACCCATACGCATTTTCACAGTGACAGGTTTTTGTACAGCATCAACTACAGCAGCAACCATCTCATATATTTTAGCTGGATCAAGCAACCATTTTGCACCTGCATCACACTTTGTAATTTTGGGAACTGGACATCCCATATTAATATCAATAATATCAGCTGTTGTGTTTTGTTCTACAAATTTCGCAGCTTCTACAAGAGTCTCTTTTTCTCCACCAAATATTTGCAAGCTGAGCGGCTTCTCTCGTTCATCAATATAGAGCATACCTAACGTCTTTGCATTTTTATATAGAATGGCTTTATCGCTTACCATTTCTGCACAAACAAGCCCTGCACCAAATTCTTTTACAGTTAGACGGAAGGCTGAGTTACATACACCAGCCATAGGCGCTAACACAACAGGGTTTTTCATTTGTAAATCACCAATCTTTAGCATATTTGTCCCTCCTTGTTATATACTTCTAATCTATATAATTGACTTATAGGTCACTAAATGGCGATAACTCACCTATACTTACTTCAAGTTTATCCGAAATATTTTTCACTAACTCTTCGCTAGGTAATCGATTTCCTCTCTCTACCTCTCCTAACACAGTTATTGAAACCCCAAGATCTTTTGCAAAACTTTCTTGGGTATAGCCCTTTAGCTTTCGAAAAGCTCGAATACGTCTTCCCCAATTCTCCGTTTCCATACATGTACCCCTTCTCTATCAATTAATTTGTTGATATTAACCGATGATGAATCGACATCCTTTACAAGGACAACATGTTGATCGATCTCTAACAATGGTACCATGACGAATGCTCTTTCAAGCATACGTGGATGTGGAACAATAAGTTGCTCTGTTTCAATATTTTCTTGATTATATAACAAAATGTCAAGGTCAATTGTTCGCGGACCCCACCTAATTTCCCTTTTTCTTCCTAATTGTTCTTCTGTATGCTGACAAATCGTTAATAAATCAAGTGCTGAAAGGTCTGTATTAACTTTAATTACCATATTCAGAAATTGATCCTGATCTGTATAACCAACAGGGTTTGTCTCATAAATTGATGAAGTTTTCATTATAGTAATTTGAGGATGCAATTGTAAACTTTTAATAGCCTTAAACAAATATAATTGTCTATCACCTTGATTAGAACCTAGTGCAATATAAGCTTCTCGTGTCATTTAGCGACTCCTTGTTATGAATACTGCTACATCTTTATAATAACCCGGAATTGGCGGGCCAGGCTTTGTTATTTTCACAGTACATTCTTCTATTGGAACGAATGTTGCTAATAAATCAGCTGCAATTCTTTCGCCCACTGATTCTATTAACTTATATGGTTTTCCCTCCACAATACGTTGGCAAATTTCATATACTTCACCATAGTTAACTGTATTTTGTAATTGATCAGTTTGACCGGCACTTGATAAGTCGAGGTGAAGCTCAACATCTACTAAAAACCGCTGTCCTAATTTTGTTTCTTCAGTAAATACCCCATGATAACCATAAAACATCATTTCATTGACAACTATTTTATCTATTGTTCTTCACACCTTTCCCTACCAAGGCATCCATCATCGTGGCCATTCTAGAAATTTGCATAACATCATGAACTCTTACGATGTGGCATCCTTTTTCTATACCTAAACAAACAGTCGCACCTGTACCTTCTACACGTTCAGCTGGTGGCAAATCCAAAACTTGTCCAATGAAAGACTTTCGAGATGTCCCTAATAACACAGGGTATCCAAGCTTGTTTAACTCATCTAAATGTCGTATGATTTCAAGATTCTGTTCAAAAGATTTTGCAAAACCAACACCAGGATCTAAAATGATGTTATTATCTTTCACTCCGGCAGATTTAACTATAGACACACTCTCTCTCAAATCATTAAGCACATCAACAATAAAGTTTTGGTAATTACGGTTAGTCCGATTATGCATTAATACAATTGGAACTTGATAATGTGCAGCTACCTCGGCCATTTTCCGATCAGCCTTAGCACCCCAAACATCATTGATAATATGAGCACCAGCCTCAATTGCCTGCTTAGCTACTTCAGCCTTATACGTATCTATAGATATCGCCACATTCACATTTGCCGCAACTTCTTTTACAACTGGAATAACTCTTGATAATTCTTCATCTAACAACACTTTGTTTGCCCCAGGGCGTGTTGATTCTCCTCCGATATCAATAATATCAGCACCTTCAGAAGTCATTCTCTCAGCATGTTTTACAGCTAATTCGATCGAATTATATTTACCCCCATCTGAAAATGAATCAGGTGTAGCATTGACTATACCCATAATATAGGTCTTCTTAGTAAAATCTAGATGATAAGGTCCACATGATAACTGTAAAGGCTGACCTTTCACTCGTTTCACTCCTTCCAAAAGCTTTGTAGGTCACCCCTACTCCATAACGATTTTTTCGTTTCATCGTACTGCTTCTTCAAAGTATTAAAAACGTTGCCCTTATTTCCCTGAAAATATCTATGCTCTATTTTATATATCGGTATCAATTCTTGAATCGAATTTGTTACAAACACCTCATCAGCCATTAGTATTTCATCTAGTTTAAATAACCCTTCATCAATATGCAAACCATTATGTTTTGCAAGAGTCATTACAAATTGTCTTGTAACTCCGTTCAAAATCCCTGTTTCTAGAGAAGGTGTGTAGATTTTATCGTTCTTTACCCAAAAAACGTTCGACACAATCCCCTCTGCAATAAATCCATTTTGAGATAGGAATATCCCTTCCTTTGTCGCATCTACCCCTATCTCTCTCTTCCCAAAAACATTGTTTAAAAAATGATGTGACTTTAAACGACTTTTTCCTTCTGGTGTATTTCTCTTTGTTTTTAGAAATACACCAGCTTTTTCAGCAACTGGTACTTGCAGTGGTTTTATATATATAATGACGGTAGGTTTTGTATAATGTTCAACCGATAAACCAATATCTCCTACTCCAGCTGAAACATTCAATCTAACGTAAGAATTTGTAAGGTTGTTTTTGTTAAGTAAACGAGTAATTATTGAGAAAATCTCGTCTCGATGCAGCTCTATATCTATCGCTAAACTGTTTAACCCTTCATTTAACCTTGAAAGATGATCATCCAACAAAAAAGGGTGTCCATCATATACTGCAAGTGTCTCAAACAAACCTATTCCATACATATACCCGTGGTCAAATGGAGAGATCTTCGCATCTTCTTTTTTTATAATTTTGCCGTCTAAGTATATATACATAAACTGATTATTTTACTTCCCTGTATTGCTCAATAAAATTTTTAAGTAGTCGTTTACCGAAAGCAGTCATAATAGACTCTGGATGAAATTGAACACCTTCAATTGGGAGGGTTTTATGTCTAATCGCCATAATCTCATCTTCTTCAGTCCAAGCTGTAATTTCAAAACAATCAGGTAAAGTCTCTCTTTTCACAATTAAAGAATGATATCTAGTTGCAGTTAAAGGATTTTCAATATCTGTAAAAATTGTTTTTTGATTATGAAAAATTTGAGATGTTTTTCCATGCATTAATTTATCAGCTCTTACAACATCGCCACCA
The DNA here is from genome assembly GCF_033963835.1 of Cytobacillus sp. IB215665. Classification (NCBI taxonomy): domain Bacteria; kingdom Bacillati; phylum Bacillota; class Bacilli; order Caryophanales; family Bacillaceae; genus Cytobacillus; species Cytobacillus sp. IB215665. Next base: position 51,579 of record NZ_JAXBME010000024.1, on the reverse strand, counting down.
AATGCCTGAGCAATCGATTGATGTCCTAAACACACTCCGAAAAGTGGAATTTTCCCAGCAAAATATTGGATAGTTTCTAGGCTTATACCTGCTTCATTAGGGCTACATGGCCCAGGGGAAATCATAATAAAGTTTGGGTTTAACTCTTCAATTTCTTTTATCGTTATTTCATCGTTACGCTTTACGACCAACTCTTCTCCTAATTCACCTAAGTATTGTACTAGGTTATACGTAAAAGAATCATAATTATCGATCATTAAAATCATTATCGTCACCTCATCAATATTTTTTAGAGCTTTTGCATCCCTTCAAGTGAGAAGTTAGCAAGCTTCAATGTTCAAATTTACTCGAATGAGTTTACTTTCTTAGCTTCACATAATTCAATAGCCTTCCACAGTGCTTTAGCTTTTTTTAATGACTCTTTATACTCATATTTTGGATTTGAATCAATTACAATACCTGCGCCTGCTTGAATATGAGCAATGCCATCCTTTACAACCATTGTTCTAATAACTATGTTTAATTCAACGTTATCTGAGAAGCCTATCCAACCAATTGACCCTGTATACATTCCTCTACGTACAGGCTCTAACTCTTCTATAATTTCCATCGTCCTCACTTTAGGTGCCCCAGTAATCGTTCCACCAGGGAAAACAGCTCTAATTAAATCATATGCATTCTTATTTTCACCTAACTTCCCTTTCACATTTGAGACGATGTGCATTACATGTGAATATTTCTCAATAATCATAAATTCATCAACTTCTACCGTTCCATATTGACAAACTCTCCCTAAGTCATTCCGCTCCAAGTCAACGAGCATCACATGTTCAGCCCGTTCCTTCTCATTTTGAATAAGCTCATTGGCAAGCTTAACATCTTCTTCATGAGTTGTTCCACGAGAGCGGGTCCCTGCAATCGGACGCGTACTCACTTCTTCTCCATCTTTTTTAATAAGAAGCTCTGGAGAACCGCTAACAATTTGAACATCACCCATTTCCAAATATGCCATATATGGGGATGGGTTTAACTCACGTAATTGTTCATAAATGTCAATAGGGTGCCTTGTAATTGATTTTGATTGCCGTACGGATAAATTAATCTGAAAGACATCACCTTGTGCAATATAATTTTTTACCTTTTCTACCGCTTCTTTAAATTCTTCTTCAGACATTGATACATTTTGATGTCCACCTGCATGTGTAGGATAAGCGAAATTTAGTTCATGACTTATCTCTTCACTCCACATCCTCTCATAATGATCTAAACGTTTCTGTGCTCTTTCATCATCTCTGTTATCAATCGTCATTAGCCATAGTATATTCTCATTATGATCATAAACAAAAATGTCATCAAAAATAAAAAAACAAATATCAGGTGTAAGTAAATCATCAGCAGCCACTTTAGGTAATTTCTCAATTTGTCGAACATAATCATAGCTTATATAGCCAATAGCACCACCTTGAAAATCTGGTAAGCTAGGTACATGTTCAGTTTTATATTTCCTCATCCAATCCTTAAGAACTACAAGTGGATCTCCTTCTATTGTAGAGCGTTGACCGTGTTCTATAATTTCAACCTGATTATTTTTTCCTTTAATTGTTGCAAACGGCCTTAGACCAATTATGCTATATTTCCCTCCACGGCCACTTTCAAGTAGCATGTGATACGGTTCATCTTTTGATAAGTATTTATATCTTTTAAACCACTCATCTTCTTTTATAGGTAACTTCCTAGCTACAGGTCTTCTTTGTTGCATCGTGTCACACTCCTTACCCCAAACTAAAACTGATAAGCCTATTGTACAAGAATGTCACTAAGAGTTCACCTTCCAGCAACTAAAATTTCGAATGAAAGTGTAAAAAGAGTTATGAAGACCAAAATAGTTAATATATCTACCGTGTTTATCACTATAACTAGAACCTTTCCACTTTAATTAAAAGCTCTTCTCGTTAATTTCGTAAATATTGTTTCTATGCTTGATCAATTAAGGGCAACTGTCATAGCCTTTAATGCTACAATCGTTAGATTTATACGTTCTGATGTCTTAGTATGAAACACTACTAAATACGAAAGCAACATTAATAAAAAAAGACTCTTTGAGCAAACTTTGTTGCAAAAGAGTTTTATTGGGAACTCAATAATTTTTTAAAGTAGCAAAGATGCCACGTATACAGAATATACGTGCTTACAGCCTAAAAAAACAGCTCCGTTAAGGAGCTGTTTTTACAAAAATTATTTCTTATGAAGTTCTATTCTTCAAATTGATAAAGTGGTGTACTCAAATATCTCTCACCATTACTTGGGATAATTGCTAACACTTTTTTTCCTTTTCCTAGCTGCTTCGCTACTTTTAATGCCGCACATATTGCTGCACCTGACGATATCCCACCTAAAATACCTTCCTCTTTAGCAGCACGACGCGCATATTCAAATGCTTCTTCAGTAGTAATTTTCAAAATATCGTCATACACATCCGTATTTAAAATATCTGGTACGAATCCTGCGCCAATACCTTGAATTTTATGCGGTCCTGGTTTACCTCCAGATAAGACAGGTGAATCTGATGGTTCAACAGCTACAATTTTTACATTTGGATATTTATCTTTTAATACTGAACCTGCTCCAGTAATTGTTCCGCCAGTTCCTATCCCTGAAACAAATGCATCTAATTGATCACCCATTTGTTCAACTATTTCTACTCCTGTAGTTAGCTTATGAACTTCAGGATTCGCCTCATTTTTAAATTGCTGTGGCATAAAATATCCGTGATCTTCACGCAATTCACTAGCCTTACGTATCGCTCCGCCCATCCCCTCACTACCAGGAGTTAACACGATTTCTGCACCGTAAGCTTTTAGTAAATTTCTTCTTTCTAAACTCATTGTTTCTGGCATTACTAAGATTGCTTTATAACCTTTGGCTGCTGCAACCATCGCTAAACCAATTCCTGTATTACCACTTGTCGGTTCAACGATTGTATCACCCTGTTTTAGTAAACCTTTCTCTTCTGCTGCTTCAATCATTGCTAAAGCAATTCTATCCTTTACACTACTCCCAGGATTCATAAATTCTAACTTTAAATATACTTCAGCAGAATCGTCTTCGACAAGGCGGTTTAACTTTACAATTGGCGTTTGGCCGATTAACTCATTAACAGAATTAACAATTTTCATTTTATCACCTCTTAATTCCGAGTATTTTGATTTGTTTTGTATACAATAAATGTACTCGAAATTATAGAAATTGTCAATTATTTTCAAGTCTCATTTATAAAGATTTATTTATTTGCATCTTTACCATAAAACCAAGACACTTCTGCCTCATCCCAAAATGGTTGTGCAGATATCGGGCCATCCATTTGTTCAAGTGCTATTTGCCTTCTTATTTGGTCCTTCATACTTTCAAAAGTGTAGTTAATTCCGTCTATTTTCTCATGTAAAAGAACGACTGCAAAACCACCTTCTACTGTTATCGGCTGACTCCATTCATTTTGTTTTAATTGTTCAGCAGTTTCAAAATACTCTTTAGGTACTATTTTACTATCAGATGAAAGGACACCTAGCTCTCCTCCATGATTAGCAGTAAATTCATCAACAGATTTTTCCATGGCTAGCACATCAAAACTTGACCCTTCTTTTAATTCATTATTGACTTGTTTTGCCTCTGCCCTTGTTTTTACAACTATATGTGATAGATGATACTTTGTTTCAATATTATATAATTCTTTGTTTTTTTCATAAAAGTCTCTTATTTCGTCCTCTTGAACGTTTGCATCTTTTGTTAGTAATTGTTCAAGTAACATGCTGTAACGGATTTGTTCTCTCCATTTCTCGTCATCCCAAGCATCATTAGCAAGTGAGGAATATTTTTTTATCATCTTTAACTCTCTCTCAACAGACTCCTCATCTGTTTGTATATTATATTTTTCAGCTAATAGTTCAATTACTTTTCTATCGATCATAATTTGTAAAGTTGCTTTTCCGTATTCAGCTTCTAACTCATTGAGCCACTGTTGTCTATAGATATTTTCATTCCCTACAGATGCAATAATTTCTTCTGATTCTGTTTGAATTATCTTTTCATTTAAATTAACAGGCTTTGTAACATCAACTACATCTTGCTTGTCACCAATCAAAATGAAGATTGTAAAACAGTTTACAATTACAAGGCCAAAAACAAGTATCCATAACGCTTTTTTACTCAACGTTAACCCACTCCATTTTGCTAAAGGTAATTTTCGTATTCATTATGGTTTTTTTCACAACAAGACAAGACATCCATATAGCTAACTGTCGATACATCTATCTTTTGAAGTTTATTTTGTATAGGTTGTGCTTTATCGTTCGATGAATTAAACCCGTATACAACAAATATTCGTAACATCTTATCATTTGTAAATAATATTAGTTTTACAATAAAATATCTTACTATGCTAATAACAAAGTTACCGTGAAAAGCTATTATTTGTTTATGCTGTTTACACAGTGTTTGTTGTTTTTCATACTAATAAACACGGAATCATATATAAGGCTTACTATCGTAATTTTGTATAAATAACAACACAATTTTGGAAAGAGCCATTATTTAAAACCTCTGAATTACATCGCTTCTTTTTTAAGAGCCTCAAGTTCTTCTTTTGAAAACAAATACTTTTGATTACAGAAATGGCATTGCGCTTCAGCTTGGCCTTCCTCCACAATGATTTCTTCTATTTCGTCAGGACCTAAACTAATAATTGCATTTGCAAACCTTTCTTTTGTACAGTTACATTTAAAAGTTACTGGTTGTTTGTCTAATATTTTCACATGATCTTTATCTATTAGTTCATAAATAATTTGTTCAGGGGATAACCCTTTTTCAATTAATTTAGATATTGGCTCTATCGTTTTTAACCTTTCTTCTATTGCTACGATCGTATCATCATCTGTGCCAGGCATGAGTTGTATAATAAACCCACCTGCAGCAAGAACAGAGTTATCAGGGTTAACTAGAACACCTACTCCAACAGATGATGGGGTTTGCTCAGATGTTACAAAATAATATGTAAAGTCTTCACCTAACTCTCCAGAAACAATCGGAACTGAACCAGTAAAATTCTCACGCAACCCTATATCTTTCACCACAGTTAAAAAACCATTTGTCCCCACGGCCCTTGCTACATCTAGCTTGCCATGTTCATTTAGATCGAAGTGTGTTTGTGGATTGGATACATACCCTCTCACTTCTCCATATGCATTGCTATCCACGATAATTGCTCCAATTGGTCCACCAGCATCTACTTTTATCGTAATTTTTTCGTCACCTTTTAACATTGCACTCATCATTACGCCTGCAGTCATTGTTCTTCCTAATGCGGCTGAAGCTGTCGGCCATGTATATTGACGGCGCTGAGCTTCTCCGACAGTTTCTGTTGTCTTTGCTGCATATATTCTGACTTGTCCATCATAAGCTAAAGCTTTTACTAAATAATCTGACATGGTTGTTAATACCCCTTTCACAAGATGCAACTATATAATAATTGATTCAATATGTATGATAATACACAATTAGTTTTTATAAGAATCTTGATTCTTTTGATAAATTAGTTGTAAACCTTTTAACGTTAAGAATGGATCGACAATATCTATAACAGTTGACTCATCAGCAATTAATGATGCAAGTCCACCTGTAGCGATAACCGTTGGTAAAACATTTGCTTGAGCTTTTATTTTCTTTACAATCCCTTCTACTTGACCGACATACCCGTACAATATTCCAGATTGCATTGCAGATACTGTGTTCTTCCCAATAACATGATTTGTATGCGCAATTTCTATTCTAGGTAACTTAGCTGCTTTGGAATATAACGCCTCCGTTGAAATGGCAATCCCAGGAGCTATAGCCCCACCCATATATTGTTTCTGCTCATTAATGTAACAATAAGTTGTTGCAGTACCAAAATCGACAATGATAAGTGGACTTCCATATAAATGCATTCCTGCTACTGCATTTACGATTCGATCTGCCCCTACTTCTCTTGGGTTATCTATTTTTATATTTAAACCTGTTTTTATTCCCGGTCCAACGATTAGCGGATTTATATTAAAATACTTGTGGCACATTCTTTCCAGCGCAAACATAATTGGTGGAACGACAGAAGAAATAATGATGCCGTCAATATTTAAAAAGTCTAAATCTACGTGCTTAAATAACGCTTTGATAATCATGCCATATTCATCTTCAGTTTTATTTCTACTCGTTTCAATCCGCCAATGATATTTAAGCTCATTTTGTTCATAAACACCTAAAACGGTATTAGTATTCCCGACATCTAAGACAAAAATCATTTCATCACCACTTTTATCAAAATAACTGTTATTCCAAACGATTACTACATAAAAATAACAACATATTCCTCATCATACCACAAATGGTTACAAAAGCGCATGGTGTCAGCTTACGCTAGAGATTTGGTTAACAACAGAAGATCAAGCATATTCAAAAAGGCTGTTTTCGCAATGATTGTTGCTTTTCGTTCTAAGATATAACACGGATACAACAATAGTTTCGTGACATCTTTTCTTCTATGATATGAAGATAATTATACGAGACTTCTTTTTACTGTCGTAATTTTGTATAAATAACAACAAAGTTTACGAAAAGAGCCTTCAAAAAAGATGCCTCGAAAAACCGAGACATCTTCTTAACCCTTCATCTTTACTAATTATCGATCACAAAGCTAAATTAATCTTGTTGATCTTGATCATCAGATGGAGTTTCTTCTTTTTTAGTGCTAATGTTTACCTTCACATCATCCGAACTGCTCTCTTCAATACGATCAGGTAATCTTCCATTATCTATTAAATACTTAATTTGTTCAGCATCAAGTGTTTCAACCTCAAGTAAGGTTTTTGCTACTAGCTCGAGCTTATCACGGTTTTCTGTCAAAATGTCTTTAGCTTTCGCATAACATTCTTTAATAAACCTTTGTATCTCTACATCAATGTCATGTGCAATGGCATCACTATAGTTTTGCTCGTTATGAAGGTCGCGGCCTAAGAACACTTGACCTCCTTGAGCCTGACCAAATTGTAATGGTCCAAGCTTATCACTCATACCATATTCTGTTACCATCTTTCTTGCTATACCAGTTGCTCGTTGGAAGTCGTTATGAGCACCCGTACTCACTTCACCGAAAATGATCTCCTCAGCAACACGTCCACCTAATAAGCCAGTAATTTTATCTAGCAACTCAGGCTTAGTCATAAAGTAGCGATCTTCTTTTGGTAGCATTACTGCATAACCACCGGCTTGACCTCTTGGAACAATCGTTACTTTATGTACGACATCTGCTTCATCCAGTACAACACCGATAATTGTATGTCCAGCTTCATGGTAAGCAACGATCTTACGTTCCTTTTCAGAGATGACACGACTCTTTTTAGCCGGCCCAGCAATTACACGGTCTGTTGCCTCATCCATATCGAGCATATCAATTTTCTTTTTATCGCGTCTTGCCGCTACTAAAGCAGCTTCATTTAATAAGTTCTCTAAATCAGCACCTGAAAAACCAGGAGTGCGCATAGCGATTGCTTTTAAATCAATAGAATCTGCTAGCGGTTTATTGCGTGCGTGTACATTCAACACGGCTTCTCTTCCATTAACATCTGGTCGATCGACAGTAATTTGACGGTCAAAGCGACCTGGACGAAGTAAAGCAGGGTCCAATATATCTGGGCGGTTTGTTGCTGCAATAATAATAATTCCTTCATTCGCACCAAAGCCATCCATCTCAACTAACAATTGGTTTAGTGTTTGTTCACGCTCGTCATGACCTCCACCAAGGCCAGCACCACGTTGACGTCCTACGGCATCGATCTCATCAATGAAAATAATACAAGGGGCATTTTTCTTCGCATTTTCAAATAAGTCACGAACACGAGACGCACCGACACCAACAAACATTTCCACGAAATCAGAACCACTTATGGAGAAGAAAGGTACGCCAGCTTCTCCGGCAACAGCCCTAGCTAATAATGTTTTACCTGTACCTGGAGGGCCGACTAGTAAAACACCTTTTGGGATGCGAGCGCCTAGTTCTGCAAACTTTCTAGGGTCCTTCAAAAACTCAACGACTTCAACTAATTCTTGTTTCTCTTCATCAGCACCAGCCACATCTTTGAATTTTGCTTTTTTCTTTTCTTCATTATAAAGTTTAGCCTTACTTTTACCAAAGTTCATCACACGGCTTCCACCGCCTTGAGCTTGGTTGAGCAAGAAGAAAAATAAAATAATGATAATCACAAATGGAATGATTGAAGTGAAAAACGTAACCCATCCACTTGTTTCTTTTGCTGGAACAAAATCGACTACACTATTTTCTGCTGCAATTGTATCAATCCGCTGTAACATTGCCTCTGAAAAAGGTGTTGGTGTGTATGTAATAAAATACTGCTCTTCACTCTCATAAGATCTTAATTGACCTTTAATCTCATATACCCCTCGTGCAGGTTGTATTGCAAGAGATTTAACATTATTGCCCTCTAAATTAGCTATGAATACATCATATGACATTTCCTCAGTTGTTTGATTAGTATTGTTGAAGACACCAACTATACCTATAACAACTAGAAAAATTAATAAATAAAATATAGTATTACGAAAAATCCGATTCATTCCTTACCTCCTCCCACGGTAAAAAAACTATACTCAATAGTATCATAGAAAAACATACCAATACAATTAATTTACTGTTATTATTTTGCTTTTTAAAAATATTATTTATGATTCCGTATATACTTCAGGTTTAAGGACCCCTATGTATGGCAAATTGCGATATTTCTCAAGATAATCTAAGCCATAACCTACAACAAATTCATCAGGTACAATAAAGCCTACATAATCTGCTTCTACATCAGACTTACGTCCAGAAGGTTTATCTAATAACGTAACAATTTTAATTGATTTGGCCTTGCGATAGCGAAATAATTCCACTAGATAGCTTAAAGTTAAGCCACTATCGATAATGTCTTCGATAATTAAGATATCTCGTCCTTCTACAGATGTGTCTAAATCCTTTAATATTTTTACCTCTCCAGATGATACTCTTGATGTACCATAGCTAGAGACATCCATAAAGTCCATTTCAAGGTATGTGTCAACCCTTTTTAATAAGTCAGCCATAAAAGGCATTGCGCCTTTTAACACGCCGATAGCTAGTGGGAATTTCTCTTGATAATCTTTTGTTAGAACTTCACCTAATTCCTTTACTTTTTCTTGAATTTCTTTTTCTGTAACTAATACTTTTTGAATATCATGATTCATGACTACTTTCCTCCTAGAAGATCAATGCTTCTTAAACTGTAATAAAATATATTGTTTATTTCCATTAAGTTCAGTCTCAAAAGAAGACTTTTTTAAGCCAGGTAACCAAATGATTCTTCCATATCTATCCTCAACAACAGGCCACTCATCCCTTTCATATAAAGGGATTTTTTGATCAATAAAAATATCTTTAATCTTTTTTGTCCCATCAGTTCCTTTTAATGTCATCTTATCGCCAGGCTTCCTCGTCCGAATAACTAGCGGTAACTCGACACTGTTTTTGTCTAAGACAATAGAATGGTTTCCATTTACCCCATTCGGTAATTGCTTTATGATTTCACTAAAAATTAGGTCACCATTAGGCAATTCAATTTGACTAGGAACCTCATGAACATAATTATATTCTTTTATTGCTCTTTCATCATATGTAAAGATAATATCATCATAGGATTTAACAACTTTCAAACCCATTGGATAATGTAATGTTCCTGATGGATGATTATTATTCAGGGCTGCTAGAAAGTCATTTATATGTATTGAGGAAAGAGATGGTGGAACCTCCTGATAAAGATATTTTAATATTAGTTGAATCCCTCTCCTTTGTAAAGGAATAGGTAACTTAAGATAAGACTCTCTACTAATAATAATAGTATTGTCTTTCTTCTTCATTACTTTATTCAATTCATTTTCTGTTAATTCCTTTAAATAATTTTGATCCTCTATCATCATCTCACTAAATTGTTGAACTCTTTCATGCACTCGTTCATTTTCTCGTTTTAAATAAGGAAGCACACGATGTCGAATCCGATTGCGGGTGTAATCATCCTTATCGTTACTTGGATCTCGACGGGGCTCTAACCCAATGCTTTGACAATAATGCTCAATTTCTTCTCTACTTAAACTTAATAGGGGGCGTATAATATGACCGATACTAAACGGCCTCTTAACAGGAATCCCTGCATAGCCTAACCCTGTACTTCCTCTTACCAGCTTCATTAAAACTGTCTCAATTTGATCATCTCCATGATGACCAAGAGCTAAATATTGAGCTTCATATTTTTTCATCATTGACGAAAAAAAACGATACCTGCATTCTCTCGCAGCTACTTGGGTACTTATTTTCTTTTTTTGTTTATAGTCACTCACATTTATTTGTGTTGCTTCACAAATAATTCCTAATGAGCTACAATGCTGTTCAACAAATCGCATCTCATTCTCGGACTGCTTACCACGAAACATATGATCAACATGAGCTACAATTAACTTTAAACCGAAGCTCCTTTTCAAACCAATAAGCAAGTGAAGAAGTGCTAAGGAATCAGGCCCTCCAGATACACCTACAATGATCGTTGAATTTTCTGTAATTAACTCGTGACGTTTAATAAAATCATTTAGCTTATTTATCATCCGCAATTCAACCCTCTACTACTCATCGTTCTACAGAATCTTGTCCCCTTATCGTACATGATTATCTAAGTTTCTGCAAAAAAGATGGCTAGCAACTCAAATTCATAATAACTGACTATATATGTATAGCCAATAGACAACAATTATTACTAGAAATAATAATGTAAATTCTAAAAAGCTCTTTTTCTTACTCCTTTTTCCGCCTTTCCTTCTATTACTTATGGAGCTATTCTTAATTGACTGATTGGTCGTAGTTTGCTTATTGGAAACGTATTGCTGATTCATTACAAGTAATAGGTCTTTTCTCATAATAGATGCACTACTATATTTCCCTTCTATTGCATTTTCTAAAACAGATGAATACTTCCTTAATAATACATTTGATTTTATAGCATTCTTAAGTTGATCTCCTCCATTCCTACTTCTAGAAAATCTATTTGGATAGGCTATATTTATAATGATCATCGCTACTGCAAATAAATCATAAGATGGTTCAGCTTTTCTAGAACCCTTTCCCCAATAACCACGGTCAAAAAACTCAGTAAATTCTTTTATTGATCTCCCAATTAATGTCGTTCCCCCCACATCTAGTAACCGTATTTTAGGAGGAGAAGCTGTCACTAATAGGTTATCTGGCTTTAGATCGCCAAAGACCCACCCTTCACGATGAAGTATGTCAAGTTCAGCTAATAATTGTAAACACAATATGCCAATCCATTCATTACCACGCGTCTTTATAAATTGTAATAATGCCTCTCCTTTTATATATTCCATCACATAAAAAGGCGTAGGAGAGTCAAAGCCTCGACGCTCCCAATCGTCAACATCTAGCAAAGAAGGTCCCAAGTATGACCTCCGGACCCTCAAAAAATGTTTAAGTACATTAACTTCTGACGATATTGACATACTACTATCACTAATCTTAACAGCGACTAAACCGGTAGGACTTTCAGATAAATAAACTGATCCCGTAGCACCTTTACCAAGTAAACTTTTAATCTTATATTTATTTTTATGCCACTTACCGACAATTACCGTCCCAGCTGGTACACTACATGCCTGTTTCTTCGAAATATTGTTCATCTCGAGAAATCAAGCTCCTTAACGATCGTTTCTTTTTAAAGTAAGTCAATGCCTCTCTAATGGCAGGCCCTGTAGGTGTCATTCCTCCTGATGTTAACTTAGGAAATATTTTAGTTAATGAATCTAGATGTGGATTCCAATCCAGAACTTTCTCGACATCTTTCTTTTTGCCTGGAAATGATAACACTGAAAACCGATTCGAGCCAATACGCGCATTTAAACTAATCGACAAATCCAACAATGCTTCTTTCACAGTTGGTAATTTATGCTTCATGCTAGCGCTCGTATCTACAAGAATAAGAACTTCTAACTCAGCAGTTTCCCCTAGTTCATCAACCACCTCCATCACTTCTCCACGTTTTTCAGGTGATAAGTCCTCCATTGAAGTTCCTGAACCAAGTATGTGCTGTAATTCTTTATTTACCACTCCTTGTAATGTTTGTGTCATTGCTTTTCTAGTTACCATTTGTACAGTTTGTGACAATTGCCTAGTATAGACGACCTCGCTAACCCCTCCTCCTGCCATTGAAATGCCTTCTATCTCCGCTAGTCCACGATTATCTATTTTATCCTCTTCCATCACGCCAATAACGTTAACTGTTACCCCCTGCTCTTTAGCAAGTGTTGCCATAGCCACAGGATCTTCTCCATGATTTGAGCACCCATCAGTTATGAGTAATATTTGTTTTAATGTACCTTTATCCACCTTTTATTCCCTCCTCAAATGGTTATTACCATCTTCGACTGAATAAAAAGTTTTTATACTTCGTACTCTTTACTGCGCTTTTTTTTCATACATATGAGCAGGTATTGCAGCCCATTTAGGAGTGTTATGATCAACCTTTGCTACTACGATTGTCATATCATCGTCAATGTTTCCTGAACGAGTACGGATCACTTCCTCCATAATTAAATCTGCGACATGTTGAGGATCTTTCGTTTGTAAATCTTTTATTTTTCGCTTCATCCAAATATCGTAATTTTCTACATGCTTTGGACCTTCAAAAATTCCGTCACTCATCATAATTAATAGATCCCCTGCTTTCAGTTGCTCGCTAACAACATCTACCTCAAAGTCTTGAATAATTCCCATAGGTAAGTTACTAGCACAAATACTAATAACTTTCTCTCCTCTCTTAATAAAGCTAGGTGACGACCCGATTTTCAAAAATTTAGCACTCGCGTCTTGCAAATCAATCATGGCTAGGTCGAGGGTGGAAAATATCTCATCAGTTGTTCTTAAAGAAAGAACAGAGTTTACCGATTTAATCGCTACTTTTTCTTCTATCCCAGACTTTAGAATTTTTTGTAACAACTCCAGAGTCTCATTACTTTCATGGTGGGCTCTCTGGCCATTTCCCATTCCATCACTAATTGCAATTGCATATTTCCCTGCACCTAATTCAATCGTTGAGTAACTATCACCTGATATTAATCCTCCACCTTTTGCTGCATGAGCAATACCTGTATCAACTTTGTATGTCTTTGCTGATCCAAATGTCGCCTGGCAATAGCCATTAGGATAAGCTGCACATTCCTCCTTTGTAACAATGATCGTCTCCTTTAAAATGTCAGAAAGCATAGGTGCAATTAACTTCTCACTCTCCCCTCGGCCATTGCAAAATGGAATGCTCATTTCTATGTCAATATTTCCTTGTTCTAAACAATAAATTTCGACATGACCTATCTCAACCCCGAAACCTTGCACAGCATCTAATATTTGCTCCTCCTGTACATGATGGTTATCTCTTTCCCGTTTGATCTCGTTAGCAAAGTCCCCCATCACCTGGGATACGCCTAACAACTGTTCAGCAACCAGCTTCCTACTCTCTCGAATTTGTTCTTTTAACTTCTGATTGGCGTAATGTAATGTCAACTCATCCTTAATTACATTTATAACCTTATCTGGTTTTATACAATGCTTATTCCACTCACGCTGTAAATGATAATTCTCTTCCAATGTGGATTGATCATATTCATGCATAATATTCTTCATATAATCATATGTTTTATTAAGATTGTTCGTCCAACATTGATCTTTTTTATAGCATAATTGGCATGTCCTCATTGTGACATTACTTAAAACATAATCAATTTCAACGTCCTCATCCATATGATTAGCAGATTGATTGTAATTTTCGAAACTACTAGATAATGCTTGAAAAACTGATGAAAATTGGGATACACGACTTGCCGTGACATCTCTTACTTTTTGTAAATACTGTTGTTGCTCAGACATATTTTCAATTGTTCCTGGTATATATTTTGCGATTTGCGAAATGAGTGATTGAGGAGTTAATAGAAATATAAAAATGGCTAATAACGATTCAATTACACTTAATTGAAGCTGATTAGCGTCATTATACATTCCTAATAAAAGAGTACCAATGAGAAGTCCAACTGATACGCCTATTTTCCGGCCATCTTTTAGTAAACCTCCAAGTAATCCAGAAAATGCAAGCAAACTCATCTGAAATAGACTTCCGATATTTGCAAGGCTTAATATTAACCCGGTAACCACACCTACTGTCGTTCCAATCGTGGCACCTGCAGCACAAGCAAGTAGGAGAACAAAATACCTTGAAGCAATATATTCAATTGATAAGTCATATATAGACCAACCAATCAAACCTGTCATGATAGAAGCCAATAATATAATTATGGAAATAATTTCTTCTGTTTTTAAAGTTTGTTTTCGTTTCCGAAATGCAACTAACGTAACACTTTGTAGAAATATTAGTGTCAGTATAAAACCTAGACCTGACTCAACACCAACCAACATCAAATTATACAGATCAATTTCGTTGTTTATAAAATATAAGATTGAGAGCTTGGACATACATAAGGATAAGAACACGAGGAATGGAACTACTTTTAGTGTATCTTTGCTAAACCTTCTCGTTATGCTATTTAAAAATAGAAATAATACTATTGATGTGAGAATGAATATGGAAGTTTGAAAAGATAAACTTATTCCACCTACAAGCAATGCTAGCATGGCTAACCAGATTCTATTTTTTTGAATGACATAAACGGCAGCAAAAAAAGGTAATGCGAATGGTGTAACTTCTGCTAATATTAATGCTCGTCCAAGTAAAAAGCCAATAAAAACAATAAGAACCCCTCTGTTAATTATTATTTTTAATAGTTTTTGCTTGTTCTTTTGAATCCAGCTGTCTAACGATAGCTTTGTACTTTTAAAATTCACGTTCGTAATAGGTTCAATGACATTCCGTTCAGTCTTTTCCATATTTATTCACTCCCCAACTTTTTATAGTTGGTTGTTATTATACTTCTAAGCCAGAATATTTTTTGTCAAAACAACATGGAGATATAAAAAAGTGTTCGACTCAATTCTTAATAACATACAATAAGCATACATAATCTGAAGAATTTAATCCTATTTTTCACAAACCAACAATGATAATATCGAATATTCAGATAATTTATTTCGTCATTATCTCTCGAACCGAAAATTAGATATGTTTTTTTATTGAATACAATACAACTAGAGCTGATCGCACCCCGGCTCTTTAAAATAATGCCAATCACATCAACTTTATACGACAAAGTTGACGCAAATAACCTAATAAAAAAAACCAGTTCATTAAGAACTGACTTTAACGATGACCCGTACGGGATTCGAACCCGTGTTACCGCCGTGAAAGGGCGGTGTCTTAACCACTTGACCAACGGGCCAAAAGAAATGATAAAATGACACTTTTTAAATAGCGGCGGAGGGGATCGAACCCCCGACCTCACGGGTATGAACCGTACGCTCTAGCCAGCTGAGCTACACCGCCATAATACGACAAAGAATATGATACTAAGGAATAACATTTTAGTCAATACCTTAATTGCATTAAAAACTAATTTCATATCATTTATTAAAAATTTACAAATGACGTCAACTAGAAGTTAAAGAGCCAAATATAATAACAATAGCAATAGAATTTACGAAGAGAGCCAATAAAAAAGCACCCGTGGGTGCTTGATATACATTTTACCTGCCAGACTATCTATAAGAGGCTGCTCAAAAAGAAAGAAGAAATGACTGTTTAAACTTGAATAAGATACTACTTGCGATTGTTATTAGGTTTTCCACCATTTTGCGGGACACATACGAATCGTATGTTTCTGCGTTAACAAGTCGAAACATAGTATCTTTAATAGATCTCAGTGAAATAGTTTTTCTATATCCTTTTTGAACACGCACTATAAAATGATCAGCAGCAAGTTATCCTCTTCGTGCTCCTCGTCCACCTCGTTTTGACTCTGTGTTCCGTTTTAAAGATGATAATCGATCTTCACTTTCTTTTAGGAAACGAGCCATCTTCTGCTCAAAATTCTCTTTAGGACGGAAATCCCTTGGAGGGCGATTACTGCCTTTACGAGGAGGTCGCGGTGACTCCTTTGCTTTTTTAATTGATAAGCCAATTTTACCATCTTTCTCAACATTTATTACCTTTACTTCAACTTCGTCGCCAACCTTTAGATGTTCATTAATATCTTTTACATAATTGTCAGCAACTTCGCTTATGTGAACTAAACCTGTTGAGCCTTCTGGCAGCTCCACGAACGCACCAAAATTTGTAATACCTGTTACTTTCCCTTGTAACTTGCTGCCTACTTCAATCGACATAAAAAAAGTGTTCCTCCTTAAAAAATAAAAAAATCATTTTTTTTATTATACATAATTTGAAAATTGAGTGTCAACAAGACTAATCAACTTCACTCAGATGTATTAAATAAAACTTCACCTTCTTGTGATAGAAAAAAATCTCTTCGAGCAATTTTTCCTATATACTCATCATCGTTAAGCTTAACAATTTCACCTTCCAAATACAATTGCTCTTTTTTCAAATCAGCTAACTCATATTCAAGTTTTTGTTTCTCAACTTCCTTTTCTGCAATTATTTTCGATTGAGAGATGAGTGTAGAACTAATAAAAAGGGCGGTAACTACAGCTAGACATGCCAAAGCAGCTAACCGTCTCATTAAACCGCGACGCTTATTAGTTAATACCTGTTGATTTTTCTCATGCTGACTAGAGTATGTCGTTTGCAGCTCTATAACTTTCTTCTGCTTTCGTAACGCACTCATCTCTAAAACTTCCTCCTTAAAAAACTTAGGATTGATTTCCACCATTTTATTATGATATGTTGTACATTCTTTATTTTTTTAAAATATCCTGCAAGTTTTTTTAAAAAAACTAAACAAAACTTTCTCCAAGAGCTAGGGAGTAGTTGAAACACAAACTTAACTAGGTTGTTCACTGGTATAAACAATAGTTGTGCAACATTAATTAGTGCTTTTACCAGAAAACGGATAGTCGTATAGCATATGTTTAAAAGCCCTATAACCAGTATAGCAATAAAATGATACAATAATTGAATTGGTTTTATGATAATATAGTGAACGAGCTTTTTTACAATTTGATATGTCGAAATTACTAATTTAATTACAAATTCCAGCAAGCTTAAAAATAACGATTGAAAAAGACTACGATAGGTAGCATAACCACATAAAATAGCTATAAAGATATAAAACCTAAGTTCTCCTTCATTAACGAGTAACAAAACATAAAATATAATAAAGCCTTGCATACACCAAAACATAATATCATTTATAAAAACTAACCACGTTGCTCGGTATGACCTCTGTAAAAAGCGTCCATAAGTATCGAGAGCTGCTCCTAAAAAGCTCCCAATACCAATCATAGACATCATTGTATAAAATTGAGTCGTTAAACTCATTTGAACAACTTGCTAAAAAAACCTTTAGCCTTCTCCCCATATTGCTCATCTAAATATACAATATCGAATATTTTCCCTTTAATTGAGACAATTCCTTTATCAACATCTAGGTTTTTCATTTGTAGGTTTTGGCCACGAACAGCTAAAAATCCCATCACAGTTTCTAACAAAAATTCTTCATTATCAAAGCTTTCAACCTGTTTGACACCTGTTATGTCAAGAATTCTGCGTCCTCTCATTACTAAGTCGTGCTCTTTAATCGTTCCTTTTTGATTTGAGCTACCTTCATAATATTGATCCATGATCATCCCTCGCTTTTATGCTGAAGACATGCTTCATAGCAAACATTTATATCAATGTATGTTCGGGACAATCATTTTAGAACAAGCCTATAAAACTTAGCAACCAGTTGCTCAACGTATGTTCATTAAGTTAGGAAACGCGGTGCTTTACGCCTCTTTTCTCTCTTCCTTAACAATCGTGTATAAGTCATTAGCTTCTTCTTTACGACTTGTCTCAACAAGTTTTTCTACCTTGACCGTTACAACTTTCTGACCAAATTGAATCGTTAGTTCATCCCCAACTTTAAGAGTTGAACTTGCTTTTGCTTGAATACCATTTATCGAAATTCTTCCTTTGTCTGCAACCTCTTTTGCTAGTGTTCTCCTTTTAATTAAACGAGAAACTTTAAGAAATTTATCTAGTCTCATATTTTTCACTTCTTTCGTCTATCTTAGATTTCATATCTGTCTTTTTAGTTCGATAGCTTATAACATAAACCACATTATCAAAACGACATGAAGGGTATGCGTATTCGCCCTAGTATTCTCATTATAATCCTTTTTTCTTTGCAGATGTCCAAATTTCATCTAATTGTTCTAAAGATAAGGATTCAAACTCTTTCCCTTCATCCCTCACAGTGTGTTCAATAAAATGGAATCGCTTAAAAAATTTATTATTTGCATTTGTTATCGCTTCTTCCGGATCAATTTTATAATAACGAGATATATTTACAAGAGCAAAAAGAATATCACCAAACTCGGTAAGCATATTCTTTTGGTTGTGATTGGATGCTTCAACTTGAAACTCCTCTATTTCTTCCCTCACTTTAGCCCACATCGGACTGACATCGTCCCAATCAAACCCCACATCAGCTGCTTTTTTTTGGTATTTATAAGCTCTTAATAAGCCCGGTAAGCTCTTTGGGACCCCCTCAAGTAATGATGCAGGGTGTTTCATTCCTTTTTTTTCATCTTGCTTAATTTGTTCCCAATTATTAACTACTTCATCACTATCAACTACTCTTTCACCTGCAAAAACATGTGGATGACGTCGAATCATTTTTTCTGTTATACTTCTAACCACATCATCAATGTTAAATAATCCGTCATCATCTCCAATTTGAGCATGCAACATAACTTGTAGAAGTACATCCCCGAGCTCTTCAATTGTATTCCAAACATCATCATTTTCAATAGCATCTACAAGTTCATATGCTTCTTCGAGAATATATTTCTTTAATGATTGATGCGTTTGTTTTTTATCCCATGGGCAACCATCTGGCCCACGAAGAATTGCTATCACAGAACGTAACGAAGAAAATGTATGATAAAGTAATTTCTCATCATTTACAGGAGGTACATATAAACTTGTTAAATTACTTATAGTAGTCTGACGATCCAATTCATATAATGGTACTTTCCTTACTTCTTCAGCCTCGCTACCAATAGCTGTAAGGATCATTACCTCATAATCATCAGGCAAATCCTCCATAAGTGTTAGCTTCACCTCTGATGCAATATATTGATCATACACTTGGCATATAATAATATGTTGATTATATTGAATTTGTTGCCTTTGTAGTGACGTTGCATCTAGAAACTGAAACCCTTCGATCGGATCAATTTGCAATGATGTAAATGTTGAATCAAGAAAACTATGCCCTCCAGCAATATTAATTTCAATACCATACTTACTACACTTATCCACTAATAGTTGAACTGTTCTCTCAGCCACAAATGGATGACCAGGTACAGCATATAATATTTCTTTATGCTGCGCTTCTGAAATTAAAACATTTACTATCTCTTCGTATACTTCTTCAAATTGATCGTATTTTTCATATACCTTATCAAAAGAATTAAAATGTAGTCCTTCTTTCATAAGATCCTGTACGACTGGGTGCTCATTTGTTCTTATATAAATATGATCAGCCTTTTGTAACAATCGATAAACTCCTAGAGGTAATTGCTCTAAATCGCCAGCTCCTAAACCTATTACAGTTATTTTCTTCATTATTAATCACCTAATTTCTTATTTGCTCTATTAAAATAGGCTAGCTTATTTCCATATGGAATGATTGACAGCTCACTTTGGGTAAAAACTTGTCTTTTAATAATGACGAAGAGAAATAATATAATACCGATCATTACAGCAGTAATTGCTTGTAAAGCAGAAAAAAGCCGATTATTAATAAATACCATCAATAGGTTTGTAAATTGAATATATACATATAAACCTATTCCCATTACTATAGCTGCTTCTATTATGGTGACAACATCCTTAATTCTGCATATAGACCCTCGGAATTTCTTATATAATATATAATACTGAAATAATACAGTTATCAATAGTGAAATGATAGTTGCAAATGCAGCACCCTTTGTTCCTAAAATAGGAACAAGTAGAACATTTAACAACCCTTTTAAAATTAACGCTACGACAACACTAATTGCAGGAATCATGTAATTGTTCATACCTTGAAAAATAGATGAAGTTGTTAAGATAAGTGAACTAAAGAGTATAGTAAAACCTTGTATCCTTAACACATCTGTACCTTGATTATTTTGAAAGAGCATAATATTTGTCGGTTCAATAATAAAAGCTAACCCGACAGATGCACCTACACCAGCAACAATGCTAATTCTGATAGATAAATTAACCTTCTCTTTAATAGATTGTATATTATGACGGATATATGCACTAGAAATGATTGGAATTAAAGATAGCGAGATTGATGTTGATACCACAGTTCCTAATTGAATAAGTGGCCATCCACGATCATAGACTCCTTTTGCACCTTTAGCTATAACGTCACCCATACCACTTGAGATTAATAATGAGTATAACGTAAACGAATCGACTAATTGAACGAGGATAAGGATCATCCCACTAATACAAATAAGTCCCCCTTGTATAAATAAGACCCTAATTATTTCAGCATTTTCTTTTTTATTAAATATTAACGGGCGTTCTGTATGTAATAGGTTATTTTGCTTATAATATATTATCAAAATTACAATTGCTGTTAATCCACCTGTAATTGATCCGAAAAGTGCTCCAGCACCGGTAGCATACATGCCATATCCATGTGATACGAGGAGGATAGAAAATACTAAAATAGTTATTACTCTAATAAATTGTTCAACCATTTGTGAAACAGCGGTTGGAACCATATTCTTCTGTCCTTGAAAATAACCTCTTAATACTGAGATAAATGGCATTAATAAAAATGAAAAAGCAATAACTTTAATCAAAATGGTTAATTCCGGGTCACCCATAATACTTGCTATCCTATTTGCAAAAAAATATAACACACTACAAAAAATGATTCCTGCAACAAATAAGGATAAAAAGGAGACCACAACAACTTTTTTAACTCTTTTATAATCTTGCTGTTCAAATGAAATAATCAGTAACTTAGAAATAATAACTGGATACCCATAGGTTGATAACGTTAAAAATACTCCGTAAAATGGGTATATTTGTTGATATATATAAAACCCGATATCTCCAACAATATTTTGGAAAGGTATCCTATATCCTGCACTAAGTAGCTTAGTTACGATCCCTGCAATAGATAATATAACTGTTCCTTGCAAAAAAAATTTTTTTTGCAAATCGGAATGGATGTTCACCAACTCACCCCTTCAAAAAAATTGAAGAAAGTCATGCTTTACTTCCGCTGTTGCAATATATGAAGAGCAACGAGAGCATATCACATGAAGGTACTTTAACTTAAACGAGAAGCGATTTCGGGAGGATAGGGGCTTTAAAGCGTAAAAATTCATCAACTAAATAGCCTCTTTTCTTCTTTATTGTTATATTGCAAAACAATAACAACAAAGAAGAGAAGATTTATAAACGTGTTTTTAGTGCTGAACACAACAGCAAATAAATAAGAAAAGGCCGCATGTTTGCCGCCTTTTGTTTGTTTTATTGTTCCATTTGCCTTGCTAAAAAACCTGCTGCTGTATCAACAGCTTTTTGCTCAACTTCCCCAATCACTGTATCTTTTGAAAAAATTATAACTGCTCCAATTGGATCTCCATTTGCAATGATTGGACCTATAGCATAAGATGACAATTGCTCTTCTTGATCACTTATAAAGGATATTTCTTTTTCTTCAGTATTAAGTACAGTATTACGATCCTCCATAGATTTCTCAATCATCCTGCTAATACTTTTATTAATATAGTCCTTTTTGGAGCCTCCCGCTACTGCTATAAACACATCTCGATCACATATTAATACATTATGTCCTAAACTGTCAAATAAAGCCTCTGCATACTCTTTAGCGAAATTACCTAATTCGCTAATAGGAGAATATTTTTTTAAAATCACTTCTCCATCTCGGTCAACAAAAATTTCTAGCGGGTCACCTTCTCTAATTCGTAATGTCCTCCGTATTTCTTTAGGGATTACCACTCGGCCTAAATCATCAATTCGACGAACAATTCCAGTTGCTTTCATCTAAAGATGCCTCACTTTCATCTGATGATTAAATGATGGTGATTAAAGTGTTGTTCATGTATAAATCACCATTGTTGACATTAGTATCCTCTTCAAACAAAGAACTATACATAAAGAAAGCATAATTTTTAAAAATAAAAAGAAACATACAGTATCGCCAATTATTAATACAGCTAAACATTTTTATACAGTTTTTAATTGTTCTTCTTTAACGTCAGCTAGTTTTTTTAGGAAATCGTACATTGATGCTAACCATTGCTGAGCAGGAATACCTTTTGTGTGGAAAACAACTTTTAGTTGTTTGCCTTCCATCCCTAACCCAATCAATCGCCCATATTGTTGTGTAAGCTGAACTAACCTTTGAACCTCAACATTATCACTTTGCTCTTCACTAAATAATATTGTAACTTCGTGTTTCACTTGTTTAATTGATAGTATTTTTTGTTGTATTGCGTAAACCTTAATTTCAGCAATTTGAAATAAATAAGATACTTCATCTGGGTATTCCCCAAAACGGTCTGTCATGTCCTCTTGAAGATCTTCTAGATCATCTATTGTAGTAATAGCTCTAAAACGTTTATACATGTCTATTTTTTGTCGACCATCAGAAACGTATTGGTCAGGGATATATGCATCAACTTCTACGTCTATTTCTATATCTGGATCTGTTTGAATTGGTTCATTTCCTTTCCGTGCGTCAATTGCTTCTTTCAGCATTTGAGAATATAAATCAAATCCAACAGTATCAATAAATCCATGTTGTTGTGACCCTAACAAGTTCCCTGCTCCTCTTATTGACAAGTCACGCATGGCAATTTTAAAACCAGAGCCTAACTCTGTAAATTCTTTTATTGCTTGCAATCTTTTTTCAGCAACTTCTGATAAGACTTTATCTTTCCGATGTGTAAAATATGAATAAGCTACACGATTCGAACGACCGACCCTTCCTCTAAGCTGATACAATTGTGATAAGCCCATTTTATCTGCGTCAAATACAATTAACGTATTAACATTTGGAATATCGACACCTGTCTCAATAATGGTTGTACTTACAAGGACATCGATTTCACCTTCCAAGAAATTAAGTATGACAGATTCCAGCTCGTTTTCAGTCATTTTTCCATGTGCATACGCAACTCGTGCATCTGGAACGAGCATTGGGATTTCCTCGGCTTTGCGTTCAATATCTTCAACACGGTTATAAAGAAAGTATATTTGGCCACCTCTAGATAGTTCTCTTTCAATGGCCTCTCTAATGAGTGCACCATTATATTCAACTACATAAGTTTGCACTGGGAATCTATTCTCAGGTGGTGTTTCAATTACAGACAAATCCCTGACGCCTAACATGGACATATGTAACGTTCTAGGAATAGGTGTTGCTGTTAAAGTTAATACATCAATATTAGCTTTCATTTGCTTAATCTTCTCTTTATGTGTTACACCGAACCGTTGCTCTTCATCAATAATTAACATCCCTAAATCACGAAATGAAATATCCTTAGACAATACTCGATGAGTGCCTACAACTAAATCAATTGTTCCATCTTTTAAACCTTTAATTGTTTCAAGTTGTTGCTTACGAGATCTAAATCGGCTAAGTAAACCTATATTAATTGGATAATCTTGAAACCGTTCTTGAATAGTTTCATAATGCTGCTGGGCTAAAATCGTTGTCGGCACAAGGATAGCAACCTGCTTTTCATCAACAATTGCTTTAAATGCTGCTCTGATTGCTACTTCTGTCTTCCCGTACCCTACATCACCACATAATAACCGATCCATAGGGCGCTCTTTTTCCATATCTTTTTTAATTTCACCAATTGAACGTAGTTGATCTACTGTTTCTTCATATGGGAAAGCCGACTCAAACTCTCGCTGCATATCACCATCAGGGCTATAACTATAGCCTTTACTCGCTTCTCGCTCTGCATATAACTTAATTAAGTCATCAGCTATATCTTGTACTGAGGACTCAACCTTTTTCTTAACCCGTTTCCACTCTGTTCCACCAAGCTTATACACTTTTGGATCTTTACCTTCTGATCCAACGTACTTTTGTACTTGATTTATTTGTTCGACAGGAACGTATAGCTTGTCACTACCTTGATACTCAATATGGAGATAATCTTTGTGTATACCATTGATTTCTAGCGTCTCAATTCCAATATACTTACCGATACCATGGTTAATGTGAACAACATGATCGCCAACCTTTAACTCTGAGTAGCTCTTAATTCTTTCTGCATTGGATAGCTTCTGTCTCGGTTTTGTTTTTTTCGTCCTATTTTTAAACAATTCTTCTTCAGTAATAACTACTAGCTTTTGTAAAGGCAAATCAAAACCAGTGTTTAAATCACCTAGAACGATTTGATTTGTACCTGCTATTATTTTGTCATTGCTATCAGTTGTAGCAAAATTCAAATCATAATCCTCAAGTACATGTTGTATCTTCTTCTGTCTTTCTTCATTCGGAGCTAAGATTACAACAGTATAATTTCCTTTTTTCCATCTTTCTAATTCGGTTTTCAACACATGCATTTGTCCAAAGAAACTTTGCATTTGCTTACAAGTAATATTTACAATATTTTGTGGACTTGTTTGCTGAACATGCCGTAAAAACAAAGAAAAATAAATAATCGGCTTGTCTATCTTTTGTATAAGAGTAGAAAAATGATGAGACAGCTGTAAATCATGAATAATTTTACCTTCGGAAAGTAGGCTCGTGTACCATTCAGCTTCTTCTTTATCTAAGGTTGTAGTAATATCTTGGATACGGCTCATTTCATCAAATAAAATAAGACCGTTATTAGGTACATAGTCTAGTAAACTTGCAGGCTTTTCATAGAAAAGAGATAAGTACTTAAATACTTGACTCGGAAGTTGGTCATTTTTTAATTGTTCTATTTCAGCAGTAATGTTTTCCACTAATAATTTTTTAACATCACTGTCCTTTGTTTTTTTCAAACTTTCTCCAAGTTTATCTTCTATTGAGTTAATTACGTGATCGATTTTATCGTTACTTATTAGAATTTCAGTTGACGGACCAATGGTTACTTTTTCTACCTTTTGCAATGACCGTTGATCATCAATTGCAAATGTCCGTATTGACTCTATCTCAGTATCAAAAAGTTCTATTCTAATTGGAAACTCTTCAGTTAATGGGTATATATCAATTATACCACCCCTAACACTGAACTCTCCTGGTGCTGTAACCATTGATGCTCTAGAGTAACCCATCAATACAATTTTATTTAAATATTGATCTATGTCTATGTCATTTCCTACTGAGAAATTTAATTGATAGCTATCCCAAACTTCTTTTGGGGGAAGCAACCTTTTTATAGCAGCAACAGGTGCTATGACTATACCTTTTTTTGATGTACACCAATAATCCAATACCTCTAGACGCTGTCCTTTTAATTCTGGACTAGCAG
The DNA here is from genome assembly GCF_033963835.1 of Cytobacillus sp. IB215665. NCBI lineage: Bacteria > Bacillati > Bacillota > Bacilli > Caryophanales > Bacillaceae > Cytobacillus > Cytobacillus sp. IB215665. The sequence continues at coordinate 25,838 of NZ_JAXBME010000024.1, read as the reverse complement.
TTCCTATTTCTGACGCAATTGTTTCATTAACTGGGTATAGAAATACATGATCACTACTTAACAACCCTAGTAAATCATCATAAATCTTCTGCGCTTGAAAGAGGTTATGTGTCACTATTAGTAACGGGCGATTTGTATCTTTATAGATTGAAGCATAAAATAAAGATCTAGCTGATCCTGATAATCCAGCGACAAGCTGCTCTTTAAGCCCTTCATCAATGCCGTTTACAATTGAAGCCAAATCATCATTATATAAAAAATACTCTTGTATACCTAACATTCAACCCCCTCCTCTCAAATGACTTAGCAGGGTTTAATAATATTCTAGTTATATAAAATGCGTTACACTTTTTACGAATTTTTTTAAATCTTTGTTGCTATTGCTAGTTAATGCGACTTTCATCTGTTAATGAGAAGAAAAAACGCATCGAACTTTATATCTTAGTACGAAAAACTACAATCAATGCGAAAACAGCCAAAATAAATAAAAAAACTTCTTTGTTGGCATAAGTTTCTATTTGAAGCTAGGTCGAATTGTATGCGTTGTTATCTAAAAAAGAGAAATGATATTAAGAACTCTTTATATATATTTGTATATATGTTTATTTGCTATCAAGGAAAACAACATAATAATCAACATAAAACAGGAAAATACTTTGGTATTAGACCAAAGCTTCTCACTGAATAAATGTTTCATATAGATGGAAATCTGGATTTCGGTTTAATGCTTCTTGACAATCCTCACAAATTGTTAGCACTTTGATATCACCGTTATCTTCGTAGGACAACATCTCTTGACGTTCCTGGTCAGAAAGTAATTGAAATCCTAAACTTTCAGTATATAGTGATACTCTTTCAATACTACCAACTTTTATACTACAATGCCTGCAATAATAATGGAGTGACATTTGTTATCCTCCCAATTGGTTTTAGTGATAGTATTTACTCAATACTAGGAAGTTATTCAATTTCATTGATTAATTATACTTATTCATTACTTGTAAAAAAGGTGATGAAATCCAATCTTCACATACATCTGTTGAAACCTTTATAGCATCATTTATCTTTTCAATTTCATCATCAATAAATTTTGTGAGAACATAATTTGGAATTGCCATACCATTCGTTGGTCTCCCAATTCCTATACGAACTCTTTTAAACTCTTGAGTGCCAAGATGATTAATTGTGGATTTAATTCCATTATGTCCACCAGCACTGCCTTTTGTTCTTAAACGAATTTTTCCTGTTGGCAAATCAAGGTCATCGTAGATAATCAGTAGATCTTCAATAGGTATGTCAAAATAGTCCATTAATGGCCCAATGCATTCTCCTGATAAATTCATATATGTAAGCGGTTTACATAATATTACTTTTTCACCATTAAACATACCTGTTCCAAATAATCCTGAAAACTTAGATTTATCTAAATCGATATTAAATCGTGTCGATAACTGATCAATAACCATGAATCCTACATTATGTTTTGTACGAGCATATTCTCTACCAGGGTTTCCTAAACCTACAATTAATTTCATCAAGATTCCCCCATATGTATAATAAAAAACGCAAGCACCTGACTCATCTAGACTTGCCTTCGGATGAAATCTAAGAGCTGCCTTGGATGGATAGGCGCTGTAGTAGCTAGACATTATATAACGCGCTAGCTACGCATACACACCCAACAAGCACTAGAACCCCATGCCTACGAAAAGCACAACGATGCTTTTGAAGGATGGGGTTAAGCAACTTCGACAAACCGTAGATAAAGTTTTGTTAATCTCGAGCAAGTTCAACTCAATTTTGGCTAATCACCTTATGCGTAAGCATACCTACTCGTCATCTGTCTCTCTACCTTCAACATTATCAGGTTGCCCAGTTTCTTGTTCTTCACCACTATTTATTTCATCTTCTTGTTTCGGAGGTAACACTGATGCAACTACTTCACTCATATCATGATTAATGTCAAATTTATCTACTGTTTGAATGTCACCAATAGATATCGTTTGACCAACTTCCAGGTTAGACACATCTATATCAATGGAAGTTGGTATATTAGTAGGTAACGCTCTTACAGATACTTGGTGTAACGGTTGTTGGAGTACTCCGCCATCCTTGACACCAATTGCATCACCTATGAGTTGAATGTTTACATCAACCTCTACTTCTGACTTCATATTAACAACTTGAAAATCCGCATGCAATATGTCACTTTTTAATGGGTCTTTTTGAATATCATGCAACATCACTGAATGTTGATCATTATTAAGTGAGAGCGTAATAATACCATTGCGCCCAGCTTCTTTTATCGTTTTCAGAAAGTCTGCCCCATGAATAAAGATCGCCTTACTTTCATAATTCTCACCGTAAATAACTGCAGGAATTTTACCTTCCTCCCGCAATTTCCTAATTGATGAATGCTTAAAATCTTGCCTCTCATTTGCTTGCAATAATGACATTCTATTCACCTACCCGTTTGGTTTATATACTCGTTCTATGAGTAACTTTCCCCAAAACTAGGTAGAGATAAACCTAATAATAATAATTAATCAAATAAAGCACTAATTGATTCTTGTTCATGTACACGGACAATAGCTTCTGCAATTAGAGGAGCAACAGAAAGTTCTACAATTTTTTCGATTCTCATATCATCATGTAATGCAATAGAATTTGTAACGACTAACTCTTTTATATTTGAATTTTGTATTCTTTCGATAGCTGGACCCGATAAAACCGGATGTGTACAGCATGCATACACCGCTGAAGCACCATTTTCGACGAGTGCATTTGCAGCCAATGTAATCGTTCCTGCTGTGTCAATAATGTCATCAATTAAAATTGCAGTTTTACCTTGAACATTACCAACAATATTCATCACTTCAGCTACATTTGGTTTAGGTCGACGTTTATCAATTATTGCGATAGGTGCTTTCAAACGATCAGCCATTTTCCTTGCACGGGTCACACCACCGTGATCAGGAGAAACAATCACTATATCCTCAAGACCTTTACTGTTGAAATAATCTGCTAAAATCGGTACACCCATTAAATGATCAATAGGGATATCGAAAAAGCCTTGTATTTGTGGAGCGTGTAAATCGAGTGTTATTACACGTGTTGCTCCAGCAGTTTCTATGAGGTTAGCAACTAGTTTGGCTGTAATCGGCTCACGAGAACGAGCTTTCCTATCTTGACGTGCATATCCATAATACGGCATAACAATGTTAATGGTTTTTGCAGACGCTCGTTTTAAAGCATCAATCATAATTAATAATTCCATTAAATTCTGATTCACTGGTGAGCTTGTTGACTGAATAATATATACGTCACAGCCTCTGATGCTTTCTTCGATATTAATCTGTATTTCACCATCACTAAAGCGAGCAACAGCAATTTTTCCTAATTCGACTCCTATAACTTTAGCAATTTCTTCAGCTACACCTTGATTTGAGCTAAGTGTAAATACTTTTAATTTTGGATCGATTGATTGCATTCTCCTACTAACCTCCGATAATCATTATCTTAGTTATTGTAACAAATCCAGACATTGTTAAAACATATAAGAACAAATTATTTCTTTTCTCGCAAACGGTTAACATATTGTTCTTTATTTACTTGTTGCGCACGGGCAATAGATAGTGCACTTCCAGGAACATCTTTTGTAATTGTAGAGCCTGCAGCCACATATGCTCTTTCTCCAACTGTAACTGGCGCGACTAAATTAGAATTACATCCGATAAAAGCGCCATCTTCTATTTTTGTTAAATATTTATTTTGACCATCATAATTCACTGTTATTGAACCACAACCAATATTGACACCTTTACCTACCTCAGCATCTCCAATATAACTTAAATGCGAAGCTTTGCTGCCATCTCCAATGATAGACTTCTTCACTTCTACAAAGTTACCAATTTTCACTTCATCTTTTATTAAAGAATCAGGTCGAATATGTGCAAATGGACCAATATTGACTTCATTACCAATCTCACTTTGGTGTGCGACTGAATGACGAATAACTGAACGATTTCCTATTTGACAATTTTTCAACTCTGTATGAGGACCCACTGTACAATCAGTTCCAATAACTGTTTCTCCCTCTATAATAGTTCCAGGGTGTATAATTGTATCCTGACCAATTTGAGCATTTGATGATATATATGTTGAATGTGGATCAATTATTGTCACTCCATTTAACATATGGTAATTATTTATTCGCTCTTTCATTATTTGTTCAGCTTCTGCAAGTTGAATTCGGTTATTTACTCCTAACGTTTCTGAAAAAGACTGTGTTTGGTAAACAGAGACTGTCTCACCTTCATTTTTTAAGATTCCTACTACATCTGGTAAATAATACTCACCTTGTGAATTATTATTTGATACTTTCTTTAATGCATGAAATAAAGCTTTGTTATCAAAACAATAAATCCCTGTGTTAATCTCTTTAATACTAAGCTCTTGATCGTTGGCATCCTTATGCTCAACAATCTTTTCGACTTTGTCTAAGTCGTCTCTAACAATTCTTCCATAGCCTGTCGGATCATTTGCAATAGCTGTTAAAATAGTAACTTTTGCTTTTGTATGCTCATGGTGCTCCAACAAAGATTTCATGGTAGCTTCAGTAATAAGTGGGGTATCTCCATATAGAACAATAGTTATTCCGTCTTGCTGTTCTAATTGTGGAGCTGCTTGTAATACAGCGTGCCCTGTACCTAGTTGCTCCTTTTGTAACACAAAATCGCTACTATTACCAAGCTTCTCTTTCACTTGTTCAGCACCGTGTCCTACTACAGTTATCAACTGCGACACACCTATTTTTGTAACTTCTTCGACAACATGTTGAACCATTGGTTTGCCACAAACAGGGTGTAAAACTTTATATAATTTTGACTTCATTCTAGTACCTTGCCCAGCGGCCAATATTACCGCAAATCGGTTTTTCATCTACAGGCCTCCATTGTAACCTATTTATCCACTATGAATATTATCTCAAATAGCCTTCGATTTCAAGGAAACATCCGTAAGTACATTATATTGTCAGAATGAATATTATAGAATGAGCATATGGTCATTTATTAAATAGAGGAAAAGATTTATTTGAGGGAAAAGTTCAACCTAAGTCTCTTTCGTGAACTTGTTGCTCATTTAACTAATGTGAGCATATCAAGATAGATTTTTTTGCGGTTATCAGTTTTTTTTTGAAGAAAAGATACCACGCAATGTAGTTGTATATGTATTTATTGTTAGTATGAGATTAATATGAAAATAGCTTAGATAACATCATTTTAAATAAGATTAGTCGTACCATACACTTACGCTAAAAAGAGCCTTTCATCTGTGAAGGCTCTCTTGGTGTAAAAAATATTAATGTTTCTTATGAAGCACCCGCTTCTTCATATTCTTCTATCTCACCAAGTCGGTGATATTCTGCTAAAACTGCGTCTTGAATCTTCCCACGAGTTGTCGAGTTAATCGGGTGGGCTATGTCACGAAAATCCCCATCTGGAGTACGCTTACTTGGCATCGCAACAAACAAGCCGTTATTCCCATCAATTACACGAATATCATGTACAACGAACTCATGATCTAAAGTAATTGATGCAATCGCTCTCATACGACCATCGGTATTCACGCGGCGTAATCTTACATCTGTTACTTCCATTCTGTTCACCACCTTTTCCCAATTTAAAAGACTTAGTAAGTTATTCAACACAATTTTTGAGTTTTCCTGCAAATTATGTAAATTTTTTTGAAAATATTAGGTCGGTATAGTAAACATAGGAATTTTATACTTTTTATTTAATCAATGCGATTACTTCAATCTCAACTAGAACATCTTTCGGTAGTCTTGCAACTTCAACACATGATCTTGCTGGCTGATGGTTAGGAAAATATTCGCTATAAACGTCATTTATCTCAGCAAAGTCATCCATATTTTTTATAAAAACTGTAGTTTTAATAACTGTATCGAAAGAAGCACCTGCCTCTTGTAAAACAGCTTTCAAATTAGCAAAAACTTGGTGTGTCTGTTCATCAACATTCCCTTGTACAAGTTCACCGTTAGGTTTTAACGGAATTTGTCCAGAACTAAAAAACAAATTATTTACAACCATCCCTTGAGAGTACGGACCAATGGCTTGAGGAGCCCGATTTGTTTGAATTTTTTTCATGACGATTCCTCCATCCTCTAGTTACTGCAAGAAATTAAAATAATTACCTATATTAACTTCTATTTTCTTAGCTTTAACGTCTACCTCAGTGAGTTTTACTAACGAAATATATTCATCAACAAGTCTCTCTTCAAGGCCCTCTGATTCAACAAGCACACCAATCCCTGATACATTTGCTTTGAATTCTTCGAGCATGCTTATCATGCCGTTTATCGTTCCTCCAGCTTTCATAAAATCATCGATAATAAGAACGTTAGCTCCCTCATCTAAGCTTCTTTTTGAAAGAACCATCGTTTGTATTCTTTTTGAAGATCCAGAAACATAGTTAATACTTACTGTTGATCCTTCAGTCACTTTGCTATCACGTCGAACTATTACTACAGGTACATTTAGGTATGATGCAACTGCGTAAGCTAAAGGGATCCCTTTAGTAGCAACTGTCATAACCACATCTATGGGACGATCGCCATATACAGCTGCAAATAATCGACCAACTTGGTTTACAAGTTGAGGATGACCTAATATATCTGTCATATATAAATACCCTCCCGGTAACAACCGGTCCGGTTTCGCAATTAATTGACATAAGTCATTAATTGTTAACGTAGCTTCTTCAGAAGATACGCCAGGAATATATTTAACACCACCAGCTGCACCTGGCACTGTTAGCAAAGTCCCTATACCTTGCTGTTCAAAAGTTTGTTTAACTATCGCCAAATCTTCACTAATTGATGATTTCGCTGAATCATACCTTTCTGAAAAAATCGTTAAAGGTAGAAGTTGATTAGGGTGCTGCAATAAATAATTTGTCATATCGACTAATCGACCGCTTCTTCGTATTTTCATTCTCAATTCCTCCAAAATACGAATATTTTATGTAAATATATCATTAACATACGTATTTAATCAAGAGTGATTCTTTCACCTAGCATTCTTACCGCAAATACTTGATCACAAAACCCTCTTAACCCATTGTATACTCTCTGCATTCTAGAGTCGTGTTGAACTAAACCAAACACCGTTGGTCCACTCCCGCTCATCAATACTGCATCTGCACCAAAACGTTTCATCTGCTCTTTAATTTGTGCAACCTCAGGTTGCATCTGAAATGTAACATCTTCCAAAACATTACCTAAGAGTGAGCATATTAAAGGATAATCATGCGCTCGAATAGCATCTACCATTTCATCTACTCTTGGGTGTTCTACATTATTAAGATCTAGTCTTCTATATACTTCTGCGGTAGAAACACCTATTGATGGTTTTGCTAACACAACCCAACAATGCGGTGGTGGATCAATGTGAATGATCTTTTCTCCGCGTCCCATCGCAAGTGCGGTTCCTCCATAAACACAAAATGATACATCCGAACCTATTTCAGCACCTAATGACGCTAATTCATCAATTGTTAATCCAAGGTTCCACAATTTATTCAAGCCCCGTAATGTGGCTGCTGCATCACTACTACCTCCTGCTAGACCAGCCGCAACCGGGATCGTCTTTGTAATACCTATCGAAACTCCCTTTTGCACTCCAAACTTCTTTTTTAATAACAGTGCGGCTTGATATGCTAAATTTCTACTATCATCTGGAACGAAACGACTATGCGATACGATAGAAATGGTATCTTCCTCTAAATCAATTAGCTCGATTCGATCTGCTAAATCTATCGTAGTCATAATCATTTTCACTTCATGATATCCATCAGGACGCTTATGTAATACATCTAAGGATAAATTAATTTTAGCTGGCGCCTTAACCAAAAGCCTCAAAATTTTCACCTACTTTTCGTTCTTCCAATGTTATATCGTCATTTTACCATAAATTATACACATAATATTCATTGCAGAAATTGAATAATGACTTCCATCGATTGTAATGCAAGAAAACCGAAGCTACTAGGCTTCGGTTATCGCAGTTATTTAATAGTTTATTTATTACTTTTGTTTATTATTATTTACAAGGTTTGCCTCAGCAAGTTCAATTGCGCGCTTCACCATGTTACCAGCGTCTCTTGCACGAATCGCTCCCCAGCCTTCATTACGAACGGTGTCATAAAAACCAAGTTCTTTTGCTAGTTCTTCCTTAAATCGATCCGACATTATTCCGCGGCGTCTACCCAACAAAAGCAACTCCTTTCAAAATAACTACGACACTCTTAGTATAAGGACAAAATTACTAATAATATGAAACCCTAAATATTCCTTTTAACATAGTTTTAGGCTAAAAACTGGAGCTTAAGCAATATTTTCTTAAGACATCAACACTCACCATATGTAAATGTTATATATTGTATTTATATAAAATACCGGCTCTTTTCGTCGGCTTTTTGCAAAAGTAGAAAAACTAGATAAGGCTTTATACGCTATCAGCTTGCCATCAAAAACAAAGACATATAACTAAGAACGTATATTTTTAAAATTCATTTCTTTATACAAAAACAACTTTAAACGTAAAAAACAGCCAAATTAAAGGCTCTTTTTTGAACTTTGTTGCTATTGCTCCTCAACTAGAAGATAAAGATTTTGTCGTTTTACGTAACAGTCATCGTTTCTTAGCATAGCAGAAAAGATGCCACCACGAAATCTCGTTGTATACGTGTATATTTTAAGTACGAAAAACAACAATCTATGCGAAAACAGTCAAAATTAAAAGCAGCAAACTAAGGTTTACTGCCCGTTAACAGCTATATTCCCTGATGCGTCTTCAGAAAATGTTAATTGAACAGTTTCAGTTAGGACATCTGCATAACTATATGAAACACGTTCAAACGCATTTTCAGCTTGATCTAACTCCACTACAAAAACGGATGGATATGTTTCTGCCAGAACACCCGAACGTTCAATCGTTTTTCTACGACCACCGTTTGCTTTCAAGGTAAGCCGTTTGCCTAGATTCCCATCTAATGCCTTTTTTATATCTGACAATGTTTTTCCCATAATCGCTCCACCTCACGATATCAATTATAGCAAATTAACAAAAAATAGTCAAATAAAAATTTCATTATATCAACGATCTATTTTGTTTGTCAATGAAAATAATACAACAAAATTCCACTTTCCTCTACAAATATTTTTACCAATTATTAATTAGTTATGTAAATTGTTTTTTTATGTTAGAAATTTGTTTAAAAAAGTTATATAATTAATTATTTTTATATGGGCTATTTCTCTTATAGATAGTTATTTTCACATAAAGAATATAAACCTTTATACTTCTATCATTCGGTGCATCTTTTCATCTGTATAACAATGACTTACAATATAAAACCACTTTTTAGGTACTAAATATGATAACAATAACAACAAAGTTATGAAAAGAGACTTTATAAAAAACTGAGTCGCCATAAATGACAACCCAGTTAGCATTTACTATTCTTCTTGTTGTAGTTTGTATGGCATCCCAGTTCGCAACACGCCCCTTGTTTCAATCCCCCCCAATCCCTTTTCTCCTGTAAGTGTATTACGAAGTACTTCCCAAACATTTATTCTATCAACAAATGGAGTAAAACTTATTTTTGATACAATATACACAGGATCTAAAGCATGAATATTAATTCTTGAAGGTGAGCTAGCAAAATTAGCCCCTGCTCTTATTAGTGATTCAAAATGAGATTGACACGCGCCAGCAAAGATGACTAACTGATCCAAGTGAGGTATTTTATTTCGTGCTTGACGAACTGTTTGGACAAAATACTTTGAGTGTCGATATGCTTTCAAATCAGATTTATCACCTTTGGCCTTTGTATATGCATCATGACCTGTTACAACAAGAATATCCGGCCTGAATTTCTCAATATAGCCAGTTACTTTTTGAGGCATCTCTTTCTCATTACAATGTATTCCAAAAACCGGAACACCAATCTTCTCATATAAAGCCAAACATTTCTTTAAATATAACGGGTCACCATCTAAATGCAACACTTTACCCGGCAATTGGAAAAAATCAAATGTGCTAGCATAACCTTCTGTTGCATAATATTCACTCTTTTGCCTAATGAGTTGGTACTCTTGACGGAACAGCTTATAAGATTGCTCAATCTTCTCTTCATCGACCTTTTTTCTTTTCTTTTGTTCCCTCTCATTGATAACAACAATATCTTCGTAAGGAGCATCTGCTACAAGTCTGACATCTTCTCCATACAAAATTACAACTTTATTTCCAAGCTTATCATTGTTAATGTTGATCACACGAAATAACAAATCACAATTATACGACTTGCGAGCAACAATATCGCCAATACATGCATCCATACTCTTCACTCCAGCAACAATTTGAGGCGACTCTTTAAATCCAAATGTTTTCCTTTACTTAGGCTATGCAACATCTATGTCTGTTGTGAAAAGAAATCCCTAAGTGTCCTAATCCCCCCAAAAATAAAGACCCTTAATACGTGAGGACATCATGTATTAAGGGAGGCTTGAAAAGCTAATTGTATTGTTATATATCATATGTATTTAACAAAGGTTATTTTCGCATGTATTGTTGCTTTTCTCATTAAGAAATTAACACGTACTCAACTAGAGTTCGTGGCATCTTTTCTTCTTTACAACGTTGGCTAACATATAAAACCACTTATTATGGTCCTAACTTATCAATAGCAACAAAGTTTACGAGAAGAGCCTTAACAGAGTATTACTGAGCAGCGCAAACTCTTCAATAGCTAATGTTTCCCCACGACGTTTCGGGTCAATATTCGCACTTCTTAACGCTTTTTCTATCACTTCTTTCTTCTGCTTTCCATTTGGTAATTGATTAACTAAATTATTTAATATTGTTTTTCTTCGTTGTGCAAATGACGCACGAACAATAGTAAATAAGTGATCTTCATTTTCTACATTGACCACTGGATGATCGCGTCTTGTTAAACGGATAACAGCAGAATCAACATTTGGCTGAGGAACAAATACTGTTTTAGGTACTGTCATTACCTTCTCAGCCTTTGTATAATATTGAACAGCAATAGACAGGGAGCCATAATCTTTCGTTCCTGCAGCAGCTGTCATCCGATCAGCAACTTCTTTCTGGAGCATAACAACAATACCCCTGATTGGTATTTGTTCTGTTAGTAATCTCATTATAATCGGCGTTGTAACATAGTATGGTAAATTTGCAACTACCATTAAATCTTTCATTTCACCAAATTCTTCTTTTATAACAAGTTCTACATTTGCTTTAAGAAAATCTGAGTGAATAATTTTAACATTATCGTAAATGCTTAACGTTTCTTGTAATACTGGTAATAATCGTTGATCTATCTCAAAAGAAACTACCTTGTTAGCACTTTTCGCCAAATGTTCAGTAAGCGCTCCAATACCAGGCCCTATTTCAATTACTCCACTCTCTTCAGTTAACTCGGCATGGTCTACAATGCGACGTAACACATTCGTGTCAATTAAAAAATTCTGTCCTAAACTTTTTTTGAAAGAAAAACCATACTTCTCAAGAATTGCTTTCGTACGAATAGGTGTTGCTATATCTTTATTCATGAATTTGCTCCTCCTGTAGCACTTTACGTAATGCAGCTGCAAATGAATCTCTAGATATTTGAAACATGATTAAACGTTTGTGTAGTTGTTTACCATTTGTATAACCAATTTTGAGATATTTGCCTAATCGTTCACGTCTTAATTTTGCCTGCTGACCACCAATTAAACCGGCATCTACTAGATCTTGAAAAGGTATTGCTTCCTGTATATCCTCAATTTCTTGCTTTACATCCTTGAGGGCTTGTTTTATCGCAGTTGGCGAAGCATGCTCGACCCCTATACCTTTTCCATTTTTCCCAATAGCTTCAGACTTTTGCAGAAATGCATGCTTACAACCTGATACTTGCTCAGATATTATTTTTCTTATGCGCTCACCTGGGAAGTCTGGATCAGTAAATATAATAACACCTCTCTTACGTTGCGCTAAGCGAATTTGTTCAATTACAATACTATTTATCGCTGATCCGTTTGTCTCTATCGTATCGGCTTGCACAGCACGTTTAATAGCTACTGTATCATCCCGACCTTCAACAACAATTATTTCTTTTATAATCATTTTTATTTTTTCCTCCAAAAGTTGAAACTTTTTTACCCGTTCAATCGTCTAACATGTAGAAAGTAATTTTCTTTGCCTTTTTATGACTGCTTTTCTACACAATCTATACTAAAACAACTTAGCTTAAACAATTATAACGTAAAAATGCAGAGGATAGAAAAATCCTCCGCATGAACAAAGTGTTAATTAATTATTCTTATTTTTACTTTTCTGTTACCCCATCGATAAGCTTCATCTTTCGTCGGGAAAAACACGTCAATTTTATAGCCTTTAATAGCAGAACCAACATCTCCTGCTATTGCGTAACCATAGCCTTCTACATATACTTTAGTTCCTAAAGGTATAATACTAGGGTCTACGGCAATTACTTTTGCTTGAGGGTTTGCTTTTAAATTTATGCCAGTAGAGGTAATTCCACTACAGCCATTACAACTTGCAGTATATGCGGTAGAAGATACATAAAATTCTTCCCCACCTTCAGTACCACGGGATACTTGAATTTCTTCCTTAGTACCTACAGCTACAACACGGTCAAGACTTTCTTTTAATGTCGATGTATTTACTAATGTTCTTGAAATTTCTTTGCCATTTTCTAAGATAACTTCATATTGTTTTTCAACTAAACCTTCTTTACCTTCAGAAAGAACTTTTGAAGCACCTTTTGATAATTTACTATCTTTTTTTGTAACAACTGCATAGTCGACTGGCTCTTCCACTACATCGGTGACTTTTTCAACTCTCGTCACAGTAATAACCGAATCCTTCTTCACTTGCTCTGTTAAGTTGGGTTCAACACGATCAAGTAATTTGAGAGTGATCTCTTGCTGCTTTAAAAAGTCAGCGACAGTAGTCGAAGTGGACCATACTTGTTTATCTTCTCCGCCGACATTTAGTGTAATTTGAAATGCCTTTTCCAATGTTATTACAACTTCATTGCTTATATCTGTACTTAATTCTGGTCGAATTCGGTCATGACTTGTTAATTCAATATCATTCTCTGCCAGAAATTCTTTTACTGTTTTTGCAGTTGTCCAATACGCTTGCTCTTCCCTCTCATTTACAAAGAGAACAAGCTGTGCTGGCTCCCACACCACTTCAATATTATTACTTATTGGTGTATCCACCGATGGATTTACTTTGTCTGCAGGTTTTACATTGACATCATAATCGTCTAACAGCTCATTAACTGTATTCGCATGTGTATTAACTACCTGCGTATAACCATCAAGAGTTAGAGTAACTCTTTCCTTCGTAGCTTGGAAAATGATAAAGACTAATCCAGCTGAGATAGCTATGAAACTACTAATAATTATAGCTAATCTCTCTTTCTTGAAGGGCTTAAAAAACAGATTTTTCAATCTTGATAACTCGATGAAAAACGCCTCCTTCTCCTCGGAGAGATTATATATAGTTAGTTACTATCTGTCAACCCTGACCTCCTTTTCACTTTCGATATACAACATTATGCAAAAAATAATTAAAAAAGAAAAGGGAGACTTATCGACACTTCCATCACCTACAATAGTAAAGGATGTAGAATTTACTCAAGGTCAGTTATCGTTAGACAAGTCTCTTCAGCAAAAGACAAAGAAATTTATCATTTCATGCCGAATAATTTTTTTGCATTTAAAGTTGTTTTTTCAAAAACTTCCTCAACTGTAATTCCTTTTAAATGAGCAATGGATTCAGCAACATACTTCACATAGCTCGGTTCATTACGCTTCCCACGATAAGGGTGTGGAGCTAAATATGGACAGTCTGTTTCGATGAGAAGATTTTCTAAAGGTATATCCTTTGCAACTTCTTTGGGCTTTTTTGCATTTTTAAATGTGACAGGACCACCGAGTGAAATATAAAAGTTCATATCTATACATTTTTTAGCTACCTCTACACTTCCTGTGAAGCAATGCATAATCCCACCAACTTGTTCAGCATTCTCTTCCTCAAGAATTTGTAAAACATCAGCTGTTGCTTCGCGATTATGAATAATAATTGGTAAGTTCACCTTTTTTGCTAGTGTAATTTGTTTGCGGAATACTTCTTTTTGAACATCTTTTGGTGATTTATCCCAATAATAATCCAACCCCATTTCCCCAATCGCAACTACCTTTGGATGACTTGCCAATTCTTCAATCCATGATAAGTCCTCATCAACCATATCAATTGCATCAACTGGATGCCAACCAACTGCAGCATAAATAAAGTCATACATTTCAGTAAGTTCCATAGCGCGAGTAATTGTTGGACGATCAAAACCAACAACAACAATATGGGATACACCTTCCATTTTAGCACGATTAATGACATCTACTACATCCTCGTCAAATTGCGCTGCATTTAGGTGTGCATGTGTATCAAATAACATCTTAAAACCTCTTTTCAATTATAAAATTCTCTACATTACAATGGTGTTAAATTTAGATTAAATTAAGGTGTTCCACTTTTTAATGAGCGGAACACCTCTAATTAAAATTCTAAAAGTCTTGTTATTCACCTACAAATAAGAAAACAAAGACAACCCTATGCTGTGTACTATATTATTTTACTTTCGTTCCATTAGGCAGATTTTGATTAACAGATGCTAAAGATAGCATGCCCTCATTTTTACCTGCTAGAATCATTCCTTGTGATAATTCGCCACGAAGTTTAACTGGTTTTAAGTTCGTTACACATATGACTTTTTGTCCAACTAACTCCTCAGGCTTATAATGCTCTGCGATTCCTGATACCACTTGACGTTGTTCATACCCTAAATCTAATTGAAGTTTTAACAATTTATCAGCTTTTTTTACTGGCTCAGCATGCATAACTTCTGCAACCCGTAAATCTATTTTCAAAAAATCATCAATCGTAATTTCATCTAGTTCAGGCTCAGCTTTATCAGCTTTCTCAGTTTTCTCATTTTTTTCAACAACATCACCTTGCATTTGTTGTTTAATATACTCAACCTCTTCCTCCATATCCAGCCTTGGAAATATAGGTTTCCCTTTGTTAACTGTAACATTTGGTGGAATAAGCCCAAATTGTGCTAAACTATCCCATTGCTTTAATTTTTCATCAGTAATTCCCATTTGCTCAAACATGAGTGACGGTGTCTGAGTTAAAAATGGCTGTAATAGAATTGCAACTCTACGAAGTGATTCCACTAAATGTGTCATAACTGAAGCAAGCTGTTCTCTACTGTTTTCATCTTTCGCTAACAACCATGGCTGGGTTTCATCAATATATTTATTTGATCGACTAATTAGTTGCCACACGGAAGAGAGCGCAACTGAAAACTCCATTTTCTCCATAGCATCACTATATTTTTCTACAACTTTTTCATTCATTGTTACAAGTTCATTGTCAAAATCTGTTTTAGAGCCGTTATATTCAGGTATCTCCCCATCAAAATACTTTTGAATCATAGCAATGGTTCTATTTAGTAAGTTACCTAAATCATTAGCCAAATCAAAATTTATCCTTTCAACAAACCCTTCAGGCGTAAACACGCCATCTGCCCCAAAAGGAACTTCTCTAAGTAGATAGTAACGTAATGCATCTAAGCCATATCGGTCAATTAAAGATACGGGATCAACAACATTACCTTTCGATTTCGACATTTTGCCGTCCTTCATGAGAAGCCAACCGTGAGCAAATACTTTCTTTGGTAGCGGTAAGTCTAATGCCATTAGCATTATAGGCCAATAAATAGTGTGAAAACGTACTATTTCTTTACCAACCAGATGTACATCCGCTGGCCAATAAGCTTGAAATTTTTCATCATTTTCTGAACCATATCCCAATGCCGTAATATAATTTGTTAAAGCATCTATCCACACGTAAATGACATGCTTAGGATCACCAGGAACTTTTATTCCCCAATCAAACGTTGTTCTTGATACAGCTAAGTCCTCTAAGCCAGGTTTAATGAAATTATTAATCATTTCATTTTTTCGCGATTCTGGCTGAATAAAATGAGGATTGTTTTCGTAGAATTTTAGTAGTCGATCAACATATTTCCCCATTTTAAAGAAATATGATTCCTCTTTCACTTTTTCTACAGCACGTCCACAGTCTGGGCATTTTCCGTCGACTAATTGACGTTCAGTGTAGAAAGATTCACATGGTGTACAGTACCACCCTTGATAAACATCTAAATAAATATCTTCCTGTTTAACAAGTTGATTAAAAATCTTCTCAACAATATCTTTATGCCTTGTTTGCGTCGTCCGTATAAAATCATCATACGAAATATCTAATTTTTTCCACAAATCCTGTATTCCTGACACGATGTCATCTACATACTTTTGAGGTGAAATCCCTTTTTCATCAGCCTTTTGCTGAATTTTTTGACCGTGTTCATCCGTTCCCGTTAAATACATCACATTATAACCTTTAAGCCTTTTATAACGGGCCATTGCATCACCAGCGACCGTTGTATAAGCATGTCCTATATGCAACTTGCCGCTCGGATAATATATTGGGGTAGTAATATAAAAGTTATTAGCTCCTTGTTTCATCTTTTCCTCCTTATGTAATAAACAAATCAATAATTATAAACCTTAGTTTACTATAAAGATAAGCTTCTTTAACTAATGTATAGGATTTATTGTTTATTTTATTTTAAAACGTATAGTCAAATCAAATTTCAAATTTTATTAGTATTTATTTTCCAGTAGTTTTTTGTCGATTTATAGTTGAAATTTGTCGAATTTTATTTATAATAATTCTTAACTACATTGGTAAATTGTTTGAAAATGTTAAAAATAAATGGATTATTTTCAAAATATTTACCATTTAGTGATATTATAGCATTTTAACTTAAATCCTATTAAAACAATAGTTATCTCTATATATAATACCATTTTTTTAAAAACACTACATATATTTCAATTAAATTTATTGACTAGCATGGGAAACACTGGTATTATTAAGAAAATAATTATTTGTCGAATAATGACGAATTTAAGAGATAATAAAATTTTTGTATTAGTGAGAGGAGTATTTATTATGAAATCTACAGGTATAGTTCGTAAGGTTGATGAGTTAGGTCGTGTAGTAATACCGATCGAACTTCGACGTACACTAGGAATTGCAGAAAAGGATGCACTAGAAATCTACGTTGATGATGATAGAATTATTTTGAAAAAGTACAAGCCTAATATGACTTGTCAAGTAACAGGGGAAGTATCTGATGATAACTTTACTCTTGCCGAGGGTAAAATTATTCTAAGTCCTGAAGGTGCAGAAAAGCTAATAGATGAAATAAAATCAAACCTAGTAAAATAATGAAGTTATCATAAAAATAAGCGCCTTGCATCCCCATTATACGGAATGTCTAGAAGGCGCTTTTTTCTTTTTGTTTGGCTATTTTTCATAAACTTTGTTATTTTTACTTTAATTTGAGAAACTATTGTAGTGTATTATATGACTTTTATAGTCTTTAGAGAAGAAAAGATGTCCAAAACATTAGTAATATTCGCGTTTAACTCTTATTGCGAAAAGAAACAACTAATGTGAAACATCCTTTTATTTCCTAGGAAAAAGGATGTTAATTTGTATTCTACCTTATATGGTATTGTTGATAAACTTCTCTTTTTACCATATCTCTATCTTTTGCTACTTTTTTTATCGCATCCTTTGAAGTGTACGATTGTTTATTTATATAATAATCGATATGCTCTACAACAGTTAATTCTTCCCACCACTGATTTTCCATTTGACTTTCTTTACTACTTCCTTCTACTATAATACAAAACTCACCACGCACATTCGATTGCTGTGACCATTGAAATAGATCTTGTATCGTTCCCCTAATAAATTCTTCATACTTTTTTGTCAGCTCTCTAGAAAGGACTGCAGGGCGATCACCTAATTGTTCTAACATTATTTTTAACGTCTCTTGCAACCTATGCGGTGATTCATAAAATATCATCGTTTCTTGTACTTGGTTACAAAGCTCCAATTGTTTACGTTTTTCTTTTTTGTGACGAGGTAAAAAGCCGTAGAAATAAAAAGGTTGTGTTTTTATTCCAGAAGCAATTAACGATGTTAATGCTGCATTTGCACCTGGCAATGGAATCACCTTGTACTGCTCTTTTAATGCTGCAACAACAATTTCAAAACCTGGGTCAGAAATTGTCGGCATCCCTGCATCACTAACTAATGCTACCTTTTTTCCTGATTTAAGCAGGTTTATTATTTTTTCGCCACTCGTGTCTTTATTATGCTCATGATAACTCATGACTGCATTTGATATTTGAAAGTAATTCAATAGCTTTTTCGTTTGTCTTGTATCTTCTGCTGCTATAATGTCTGACTCTTTAAGTATACGTATTGCTCTATATGTCATATCTTCTAAATTACCGATAGGTGTTGGAACAAGATATAAGCATCCTTTTATATCTTCATTTTGAAAGCTGTTTTGTTGCCACATACTTTAGCTTGTTCTCCTTTGCTATAAATTGCTCTTTCTTCTGTCGTGTTTTAAGTTGCTTGAAATCCCATTCTGCCCGAAGTGCTTCACTTTTTGTAGCATACGATTTGGCAAACAGTAATGATACGGGAATACGTCCTCTCGTATACTTTGCCCCTTTGCCCTCATTATGGGTTCTTATGCGTTTCTTAAGGTCATTTGTATAACCAGCATAATAGCTTCCATCACTGCATTCTAACACATATAAGAAATGCTGTTTACTTTCCATATAGAATGTTCCTCACATCGTCAGTATATTCATTGTGTTCATTATATACTACTAGCGGGGGTAATAACTTCAAATCTGGGCTTCCATCTTTGGTCGCTTCAATTAATAGGGTATTTGCTTCTCTTCCATGTCGGGGATAAACGAATTGTAATCTTTTTGGCTCTAAACGATAATTTCTCATTAAAGTAATCATGTCAATAAGACGACCTGGTCGATGCACAAATGCCGCTTTCCCTCCCTGTTTAAGTAGCATACTACTTACTCTAATTGTATCCTCTAGCGTACAATAAATTTCATGTCTAGCAATAGCTAAATGTTCATTTTTATTAATTTCTTCATTACTAGGTGTTGGAAAATAAGGTGGATTACAAGTAACAATATCAAACTTTTCTTGCCCTAATAATGTGGGCATATCTTTTATATCGCCATGAATAAATTTTATTCGGCTATTTAGCTTATTAAATGCAATTGTTCTCTCAGCCATCTGATAAATTTTTTCTTGGATTTCGACTCCTGTAATATGCCCTTTTGTCCTTTTACTAAGTAATAGTGGAATAACGCCATTTCCAGAGCATAAATCAATTAAATTACCCTTTTGAATTGGTACATAAACAAATTTAGCTAATAAAACTGTATCTAGTGAAAAGGCGAACATCGATGGGCTCTGAATAATTCGCATATTTTCACCAAGTAAATGATCTAATCGCTCATCCCCTATAAGCTTAACCATCATAGACACTCCTTTTTGTTAACAACAATGTTGTCTTTATTAAGACTAAACACATTCGGCACCTTTTCTTAGCATATAATACACTTCTGTCACTCAAATTTAAGTGAAAAGTGCCTAATTAAATGTTCAACACTTCTTTATTAAAATTCCTAGTAAAAATAGTCTTCCAAAGTGGAAGACTATACATTATTTTTTATTTAAAAATGATAAACAAAACAAGCAATCTCCTTCTGCACGAACACTACCATAGTGAACATTACATATATGAAAGCCTTCTTGATATAAACGGGCTAAATTATCATAACCCTCCCCAATATCAACTTGCTTATTTTGTTTCCTTTTGTTATTAGATTTGTTCTTCTTTAATTTTTTTGGCTCTTCTGAGGTTTGCTCTAATCTACGTCTAAGATGCTCATTCTCAATTATTAAATGGTGATTTTCTTCCAATAATTGTGCAAGATGATCTTTGAGCTCTCCCAGTTGACGATATAAATGCCCTATTTGCTCCTCCATACTGCTTACTGAATGGAAAATCTCTTTTTTATCCACAAAATCCACCTCATTAATCTGTGGCTTGAATTGATACAGCTCCCTCGTTCATTAGTTCATCCAATGTGTATTCAATTACTCGTTCTCTATCGTTTAATTCGACTTGTAATACACGTTCTAATATATTCAATCCAACTACACGGCCTGCTCCATTAGGTGTTACGATCTTCTCCCCAATATCAGGTAGCAGTTGTTTAGCAGATTCGTATTCATCATTTTCATACTTTAAGCAACACATCAACCGGCCACATAGACCAGATATTTTAGTAGGATTTAAAGAGAGGTTTTGGTCTTTTGCCATTTTTATAGAGACTGGCTCAAAGTCCCCTAAAAATGTCGAACAACAGAGCATTCTTCCACACGGACCTATACCACCTAACATTTTGGCTTCATCACGAACACCAATTTGACGCAATTCAATTCTTGTTCGAAAAATAGCTGCAAGATCTTTCACTAGTTCTCTAAAATCAACGCGGCCATCTGCTGTGAAGTAGAAAATCACCTTATTTCGGTCAAAGGTATACTCTACATCTACTAATTTCATCTCCAAGCCATGTTGATTAACCTTTTCGATGCATACTTCATATGCTTCTTGTGCAGCCTGTTTATTCTCTTCAACAATAAGTTTATCTTTTGATTCAGCAATTCTAATAACTTTTCTTAATGGAAGAACTATGTCGCTCTCATCAACTTGTTTTTTATTTATAACTACCTTGCCGAATTCAATTCCACGTACTGTTTCTACTATAACAAATTCTCCATCATCTATTTTAAATTCCCCTGGATCAAAATAATAAATTTTCCCAGCTTTTTTAAAACGTACACCAACTACATCATACAAATTAAAATCCCTCCTGCAAATTCAATACAAGTTGCTCCATTAATAAATGTGGATTCATGTTGGTGTGTAAACGACTTTTGGCCTCTAAAATTGCTGACATTTGTTCAGCAATATGATTTTGAGAAATATGAAGGGCATATTGATTTAATTTTTCTAATTGGTCAGTATACACAACGTATTCATTTTCACCTAACTGAATATATAGTAAATCTTTTAACAAAAGTAATAATAAGTCTAAACTACTATCAAGCTTGTCTTTATCATTGAAATGAGAGAGCCACTTCTCTTGAATATATAATAAAGCTTTAGCATAATTCATATTTAGCATTTCATATAATTGTATCACTATCATCCTTGATTGCGCAAACCAATCATCTTGACATAATTCTGTTGCTTCTTCAAAATTATTGGTCAATTGAGCCACAAGTGCAGCTAAATGGGGTGGAGCCCCTTTGTCTAGTAGGAAATCTTTCATAACAATTGAAGCAATTGGTTGAAAAGATAACACTTGACAACGAGAAATAATAGTATTTAACATTTTTTGTATATTTTCTGTAAGGAGAATAGCTATTGTATCAGAATCAGGCTCCTCTAAAAATTTCAATAGACTGTTAGCAGCATTTGTCGTCATCCGATCAGCATGTTCAATAATATATAACTTTTTGGATGACTCTACTCCAGTTTTAGAAAATTCACTTTGTAAATCTTGAATTTGTGATTTTTTAATTGAATGGCCATCTGGTTCAATGATATGCACATCAGGGTGGTTTTTCGAATCTACCCTACGACAATTAATACAATTTTGGCAAGGCATGCTTCCATTCAAATGTTTACATAACATGCTTTTAGCTAACATAAGGCTAACATGTTTTTTCCCTGTCCCTCGACCACCTTCAAATATATATGCGTGGGCTACTCTATCCTTAAGTATACTATTAGTGAGCATTTTTATTATTGTCGGTTGATAGGTTTCTAGCTTGTCCCACGTATCATTTACCACAAACATCACTCTCTTACGTATACAAATTTATTAATAATCCTTTTATAATCCCTATTTTATTTAATAGAGAAATTGAATTACTTTCTTGATCAATCAGTGTATCAGCTAAATCAATCAATTCTTGATCGATGTTTTCGATAATTTTTAGCTTTCTACCTTGTCCTCTAGCATTCCAACTATGAGATTGCTTTAAGTCCATGCCGAAATCAACAGCTTGCTCAACAAAGCGTTTCACTAACGCTTTATATTTAGTTAAATCTTTAAATGTTCTTGAGCGAGCGAGCAGATTACCAGCTACTTCAATATCTTTCATAAGCTTGTTTAATTGTTCAACATGCATTTTCGAATCTTGTTTCTGTACAAGCTCATGAAACTTCATTTGATTACTAGATGATTGCTTAATTTCTGGTTGAGCCTTTTCAATGGTTGTCTTTACATCTTGATTAATTTTCATTATAAATACCTCATATCCGTCTAAAATTGGTGAAATTGATCGATTGGAAGAACAAATACTGTAGCTCCTCCTACCTCTACTTCAACCGGATATGATGCGTAAGTATCTACATTTCCGCCCATTGGAGAAATAGGGGCAACTAATTGATCACGATGTTGGCAACTTTCTTTTATGACCTGTAAGGCTTTTTCAACACGAATGTCTTCTGTACCAATTATAAATGTTGTATTTCCAGATTTTAAAAAACCACCAGTACTTGCAAGCTTTGTCGCTCGAAAATTATGGTCAACTAGTGCATTTGATAATCGATTACTATCCTGATCTTGGACGACTGCTAAAATTAATTTCATAACATCAGCCTCCTATCATTTTATCACGAAATTTCTATATCATCATGTTTAGGATGTTGGAAAATATCGTTTATGTTTCGTTTATTATAACATCATTTTCCATCACTTTATCTAGGTACTTATCATGTGTTTTAAATTATTATTGTTCATGCACTTCTATAAAATGTTCTATATGCATTTTTGCTTCATTAAACACTTCTTCAAGCGGCCTGTCTGCCTCGACTAGTCTAATACGATCTGAAAAACGGTCAACTAGTAATAAATACCCTTCACGCACCCTCTCATGAAAGGAGATATTCTCCATATCCAACCTATTAACCTCTCTTTTATTATTTTGTTGAATTCTTTGTAGTCCGACAATCGGTTCAATATCAAAATATAAAGTAAAATGAGGCATTAAGTTGTTAATGGCAAACTTATTTATTCCAAAAACTTCATCAATACCAATTCCTCTAGCATAACCTTGGTAAGCGAGTGAGCTATCTATAAAACGGTCACACAATACTACTTTCCCTTCTTCTAAGGCTGGGATTACTTTTTCAACGAGATGTTGACGTCTTGCAGCTGCGTATAACAAAGCTTCTGTACGACCATCCATTTTATCGTTATTTTGATCTAATATTACTTTCCTAATTTGCTCTGAAATGGCAATTCCACCAGGTTCACGAGTTGAAATGACATCATACCCTTTTTTATATAAATAATTTGCTAATTTATCAATGATTGTTGTTTTTCCAGCACCTTCAGGGCCTTCGAATGAAAAAAAATATCCAGACACTCAATATTCTCCTTTGCTATCTATCAAAAATTTCTATCTCGTTTTGCTTCAATAATTGTCCACCATGAAATTTAGCACCCAATGCCTTAAAATTAAGGATTCTTTCAATATGAGATTCTGTAATTTCTTCTCCTACTATTAAAAGTGGTACTCCTGGCGGATAAGGTATTAACATTTGAGCACATAATTGACCTACCGCATCTTTTAACGGAATTACTTTCTTATTGTAGCTTTTTAACTGGCTATATGAAATAGTTAAAGTGGAAATGTTATCGTTCGAATACATTTTTACGTTAGAACTCTTCGACTTAGTTATTTCGACAGAACGTAATATATTTTCTATAGTAAGTAACGGCTTAAATAAGTTATCATTATTTGATAATGGAAATATAAACAACACATTATCAGGATCGGCTAATTCTGTATAAACTCCATAATCCTCAAACAATTTTTGAAGATCATACCCAGATAATACACAATCAGATTGAATGGTAACCTTCAATGGATCAGTTAGTATAGATGGATTGTTTGTTCTCACTACTTGAATTTGTGGTATAGAATGTAAAATTTCTGTATATTGATTTATTTTCTCAACAAGTTGATTGATTTTGAAAGTATCTTTCATTTCGTTAAGATAGTATCTTGCTAAATCTAAAGAAGCCATTATGGGATATGAGGGACTACTTGTTTGAAATAGCTGTAAGTAATACACCAAATTATTTATATCAACAATATTACTTTTCACATGAATAAATGAGCCCATAGTCATTGCGGGTAAGGTTTTGTGTGCGGAATGAACAACAATATCCGCTCCACACTCAATTGCAGAAATAGGGAATGGCTGACCTAGATTAAAATGAGCACCATGTGCTTCATCAACTAATACTGTAATATCATAATCATGAGCATATGAAATAACCTCTGTTAAGTTAACTGAATGCCCAAAATAATTGGGATTTGTTAAAATGATAGCTTTCGCTTTAGGATGTTCTTTAATTGCTTGTTTAATCGTTTCAATTGGGACATGAGCTGCAGTTTTTACTTTGTCATCATAATAAGGGGCTAAAAAAACTGGCTTAACCCCTGCCAATTGAATACTATTAAAAATAGACTTATGACTATTCCTTTGTACAAGAACAGTGTCATTTTCCTCACATACAGCAAGTACCATTGCTAAATTACCAGCTGTGCTACCGTTAACTAAAAAAAAGCTCTGGTCTACACCATATAACTCAGCAGTTAATTGTTGCGCTTGTGCAATAGCAGATTCAGGTGCATGTAAATCATCTAGCCCTGTTAATTCAGTCGCATCTATCCTTAATATATTTTCAAAGAAGTGTAAACCTTTTTTGGGGAAGAGAGCACCATATTTATGACCAGGAACATGGTATGAATGCGGGTTATTATTAGTATGTTGAACTAACGCATCAAACATAGGTGTTAATTTTTGATCCATTACTACTCCTTCTAGAACTGAAATATATACTTTCCATACCTCATTATTATAACTTATTTCAGGGCTTAAATCTTATTAAATAAGGTCAATTACAACAGTAATTATTTGCTTTAAGATTAAGATCTAAACATTGTTATTATGCGACTATCCACCTATAATACATAATGTCCACAAGAAAAAGAGCCTTAATAAAAACACCTATGTATCTTACTACACAAGTGTTCAGTAATTAATTATATTATTTCAGTCAATAATTATTTGTAGTGTGATATGGTACTAATCTATGAAGATGTTGCCTTCTTTAACTGTTGTAGATAAAACTGATACTTTGGATCGCTCGTATCTGTTGTTATCATATTCTTTTCACATTCAATACAAATAAATGTCTTATATAAATGAATCCCTTGATACTTTCTCTGTTCACATATTAAACACGTTTCCCCAATGAGTTGTTGTTTTACTACAAGTGAACTCAACACCTCCACCTCCATACACATATTATCATCAGTATTTTTAAAATTTATACATAATTTAGAATTTTGGTTATAGAATATTTTTTTATTATTTCTATTAGTGTATTTCTCATTTAAAATAAATGTGTATGTCTATATCCAATAAGTACAACATATCTTCTAAATTTTTTAAGTATACACATTCAAAGAAACTTATACATTGCAAAAAAAGCCTACAAAAAAAGCACAGAGCCTAATGCTCTGTGCTTTTTAATTGCCTGGCAACGTCCTACTCTCACAGGGGGAAACCCCCAACTACCATCGGCGCTG